>JAJFLN010000677.1 GCA_021772705.1 Candidatus Cloacimonadota bacterium
CATGATGAAGCCAGGCACGCTTGGCAAGATCTCGCCCAACATCGTTTCCTACGAGGCCAAGCTGGTCTCGAAGGACGACAGCAAGGTGCATTACAAGGTTTCGGAGACCCTGGCGCCGTTCAATTTCCCGGTCCTGCGGAAGCTCGGAAACACCAACCTCTTCCTGGATCTCTTCATTCACACCTCGCAGCTCGACAAGGGCCGCCTCGTGGTGGACTACGCTCTCGACCCGGAGCAGGAGAGTGACTGGAAACATTTCGATGGCGACATCTACGCCATCGATCTACACAATGGGAACACGATGGTGATGGTCACGACCAGCTCCACGTCCCAGTACAAGATCCTTCGCGAAATGAGGCTGCGCCTCGCCAGGCACTTCCTGGCAAAGACGAAGGACAACATGATCAACTGGCTGAAGGGTCTCTAGACTCCTCAGCTGCTGATCACAGCAAGCGACGGTATTCGACCACCCCTCGGGCTTCCCGGGGGGTGGTTCTTCGTTGTGTTTCCTGTCCCGATACCCCAGGATGAAGAGGCAACTTTCCTGATTCGTTAGCGTAGTTACCATTCGAGTCATTCATGAATTCTGGGAGGTAACCCTCGATGATCACACGAAACCTGGGCATAGCACTCATGCTTGCCGTCGCCTTGGCCGGAAACGCTTCTGCCGGAGATTCCTCCAAACTCAGAGTCAACGTCGAGGGCGTCATCGTCCAGGCTGACTACAACACGGACTGGGTGTCCTCCGACGATGCCGAGCTCCGTGAGCAGATTGCGGACAACATCGAAGGGAGCGTCACCTTCCTGGTGAATGCCCCCTTCAAGAAAGTCCTGGCAAACATGCTCAACCCGGGCACCCTGGGCAAAATTTCTCCCAACATCCACTCCTACACCGCCAGGCGTGTGGGCGAGGATGAGAAGTACATCCGATACAAGGTGGAGGAAGAGCTATCGCCCTTCAAGATGCCCATCCTGGGAGCCATGGCGAAGAGCAAGGTCCATCTGGATATGACAATCCACAAGACCCAGATTCCCAAGGGACGCATCGTCGTCGATTACGCCCTCGACCCGAACGAAGAGAACGACTGGAAGAAGTTCAGCGGAAGCATCTACGCCGTGGATCTGCACAATGGAAAGACCATGATCATGGTCGCCACCAGCACCCAGTCGAACTACACGATTCTTCGAGGGCTGCGCCTCAAGCTGGCCAAGCACTTCCTTGCCAAGACCAAGGACAACATCGTCAGCTGGCTCGGCGGCCTCTGAAACTCCTGCGCCGCCCTGGGTGCATGTTCACACCGTGGGGGGGGCGGTCGCCATGAGGATCGCGGAGGTCACAGGGGGCACCGAGAGCACAGAGGTCTTTGGTGGGGCACCGATCAGATTGTGCCATGATTTCCGCACA
This sequence comes from Candidatus Cloacimonadota bacterium, assembly GCA_021772705.1. Taxonomy (GTDB): domain Bacteria; phylum Muiribacteriota; class UBA6191; order JACPRK01; family JACPRK01; genus OFTM100. The sequence continues at coordinate 1,406 of JAJFLN010000677.1, forward strand.
CTTGTGACGTGCCCCAACTTGTCCAGGTTACCGATGCAGGCAGGATCTTGCACGGTTTTCCAACATCTGAAGTGTGCGGAAAACCGTCCGATCTTGGTCGGTGCCTTTGGTGGATACGAACTCGACCCCAAAAGACCTCTGTGCGCTCCGTGCCCTCTGTGTAACTCCTTCGACATGTCACATCGCAGCTGAAACCGATCGCTGGCGACATGGGCCCAGACGACCGGGGGGTTCAGCGGCAGGCGGGTCTTCGCTCCAGGATCTCAGCTATCTCGCTGGCATACTTTGCCGCTGCCGCATCATCGACGACGCCGCGTTCGCCGTCCCGAATCACCTGATGGACAATGCGGGCGATGCGCCGGGCCGTCTCGGAGCCCAGAATCATCGGCTTCAACCTGGCCTTGTAGCCGGGATCGAGGCGGATCGCCTTCTGGGCATGGTCCAGGAATCGAGCCGAGGCGTCTTCTCCCCCAGCCCGCTCCAGGGCCACAGCAAGTCTGAAGTGGGCTTCGGCGTCGTGGGGCTCCCTGCCGACCCGATCGATCAGAAACTCGATCTCCGTCTCCAGAGGCTCCAGCCTCAGCCCGGGCTGGCGGGACTCCTGCATGCCTGCCAGCTCCCGATCCAGCAGCCGGTCACCGAGGCCTGAGTTTACTCGCTGAAGATCCCGGTTTCGGTCTCGAGTCCGTTCCAGTTCTCGCTGAAGCCAGCTGACTTCTGATTTCAGGCGGCGGGTCTGGCTCCGGGCGTCAAAGATCTTCTGCTCTAGGTTGTTCCGGATCTCATGCCGGAACTGCTGGCTCTCGCTGTGGGCGATGAAACCGAGCACTCCCAGCAGCACTGCGAAGGATGCGACGCATCCAAAGGTGGTCAAGACACCGCCGCAGCTGCGCTTCAGCGGAATGTTGTGGCCACAGGAGCCGCAAGTCACGGCCAGTGACTTGGCAGAAAGGCACTCTTTACATGAGGGACAGGTAGGGCTGCCGGGGGCAGAATCGAGCATGGCGACCTCCAGGGATGGACAGCGGTTTGGATCCAGCCTACCACAAGAAGATGTTTGGTCCTCGGCCATCGAGTCGGGCCCAGGAATTCTCGTGGGTTCCACGGAGACAGGCGGAGTAGACTGGGGCGTGGACCTGCAGCCATTTCGCGTACTCCACGAACCCGGTGCGATCGCCGCCCCGTCTCCAGCCAAACCCTGCGTACAGCCATGAAGAGCGCCCGATACCCCCTGTTGAAGTGGCTTCTTGGAGCATTCCTCCTGGGATTCGCGCTGCCCGTCTCGATGCCGGCAGAGCCCCCGACCTCGACTGCATCCACGGGAGTATCGCTGCCGATGGCAAGCGAGATCGAAGCGAAGATCGAAAGGGTCACGGCGAACCAGGAGCTGGATGAAAAGGTCCGGACCCGCATCATCGAAGCTCTCCAGGGAACTCTCGAGGCCTTGAAGTCCGTTCAGGACTGGACCAAGAAGGCCGAGGGATTCGAGCGGGACATCCAGGGCGCTCCCGAGCTTTTGAAGACTCTCAAGAAGGATCTAGAGGCCAACCGGGAGGACCTGAAGCCGGAGGTGCCGAAGGACGCCTCTGTGACACAGCTGGAGCAGCTAGGGGCACAGGCCGAGGCGGACCTCACTGCAGCCCGGCAACAGGCGGAGGAGCTGGATGAGGAGCCGAAGCGACGGGCCACGCGAAGGCAGGATCTGCCGGGGGTCATCTCCGCAGCCAGGGCTCGCGCCGATGAAATCGCAAAGCAACTCTCGACAAAGGCTTCCGACGAGAGCCCCGGTTTGACTGAAGCCCGGCAGCTGCTCCTTCGAACCCGGAAGGTGGCCATCGAGAAGGAGCTCCTCTCCCACGAGCTGGAGGCTCGCAGCTACGAGAGCCGGTCAGAGCTGCTGTCAGTGCGACGAGAGGTGGCCAACCGCCACCGGGTCAACACCGAGAAGCTGGCCAAGGCTTGGCGAGAGCTGGTCAATGAAAGGCGAAAGCTGGAGGCGGAGCAGGCGGCACAGGACGCACGAGAGGTCAGCGAGTCTGTCCAGGCCATTCATCCTCTGATCCAGAGGCTGGCCACCCGTAACACGGAGCTGGCCGAGCTGCGAACCGGCCCCAAGGGGATGGCAGCCCGTATCGAGGCGATCACCGCCGGGGCCGCCCGGCTGGACGGGACCCTGAAGAAGCTGCAAGAGGACTTCGAGGGACTGAAGAGGCGAGTCGAGGCCGCGGGTCTGACGGAGGCCATCGCCGTCCTGCTGCGGCGCCACAAGGACAACCTGCCCAGCCTGGACAGGAGCCTGGGAAACATGCGGGCCCGGCGGCGCGAGATCTCCCGGGCCCAGCTGACACTCATCGAACTCGAAGACGAACGAGCCAAGCTGCAAGATTTGTCGGCATCGGTGGACGCCACCCTGGCTTCACTCTCTCCGGCACCGGACGAGAATGCCCGGAGGGAGCTGGAGACGACTGCCCACGAGATCCTGGAAACTCGTCGCAAGCTGCTGGATTCCCTGACCAACGACCACAATGCCTACTTCATCGGACTCGTCGATGTCGATGCCCTGGAGCGGCAGCTGATCGAGGCGATCACCCGGTACGGTGAGTACATCAACAAGCACATCCTCTGGGTTCGAAGCGCACCTTTGCTTCGGCCCAGCGAGATAGTGAACAGTCTGACAGTCCTGCGCTGGTACCTGGATCGCACCAACCTGGAGGCGCTGGTAGACACCTGCTTTGGCGAGGCAGAAGGGAACCCCCTGAGAGGTCTGCTGGCCGTGCTGGTCCTGATCTTTCTCTTCGGTGTCCAGCGGCAGCTGAGAGGAAAGCTCTACTCCATCGGTCTCCGGGCAGCGGCCAGCTACACCGAGCCCTACCACCTGTCGGTGTGGGCTCTGTTCATCACTCTCCTCATGGCCATGCCGATTCCCGCGTTCCTCTGGGTACTGGCATGGTGGTGCGGCTCTCCCGAAGCCCCGGAGTATCCCCGATCCCTGGCGGGGGGTCTCTACGCCTGCAGCTACGCCCTCTTCTCCCTGAATGCGCTCAGAATGCTCTGCCGCCCCATGGGACTGGGGGATGCCCACTTCAGATGGAGAGCCAAGACACTGCAGGTGCTGCGGACCCATCTGCTGACTGTCGCCCTGCTGGCCCTGCCGCTGATCTTCATCACCTTTTCCCTCGAAGTTCAGACCAACGACGACTGGCGAGACTCGGCGGGACGGGTCTCACTGATTCTCCTGCTGCTGGCCATTTCGGCCTTCTGGCAACGGGTTCTCAGCCCCGGCTGTGGAGTGCTGGACGATCTCTCCGGAGGCCGGGAACCGACTCAGATGTCCCGTCGGGTCTTTCGAGTCTGGCAACTGGTTGCCGTCGGCGGCCCTATCTTGCTGGTGGCGATCTCCGCCGTCGGTTACCACTACACTGCCCTGCAGCTGGTGAAGCAGCTATCGGCCACGTTGTTGTTGATCACCAGTCTGGTGGTAGTCAACGCCACGGCCACCCGCTGGCTCTATCACGCCCGGGCCCTCCTGGCCATTGAACACACGCGACAGAAGCGTGAAGCAGCCGAACAGGCCTCCCCCGGGACCGACGCTGCCGCCGGCTCGGCCGTGACAGGTACCACTGCACCGGGCCGGGACCTGGGCGCCATCAACGTCCAGACTCGCAACGTCCTGACGGCGGCGATCCTCATGGCCTCGCTGCTGGGCCTCTGGCTCATCTGGGAGAGCGTCCTGCCCGCCTTCGGCATCTTCGAGAGGGTCGAGTTCTGGCAGAGGACCGTTCAGGTCGCCGAGACCGTCGCCGATGCCGATGGCGTGGAGCGGCTCCAGAAGATCGAAAAGGTCATGCCCATCACCCTGGCCGACCTGCTATTCGCCGCCCTCATCGTCCTCTTGACGACCTTCGGCAGCCGAAACATCCCGGGCATCCTGGAGATCGCCGTCCTGCGGCATCTCCCCTTCGACGCCGGCGGTCGTTACGCCATCTGCACCTTGTCCCAGTACGGCATCACCGTCGTTGGAGTCCTCTTCGCCCTGGACGTGATCGGATTCGGATGGTCCGAGGTCCAGTGGCTCGTGGCCGCCATGTCCGTCGGCCTCGGCTTCGGCCTCCAGGAGATCTTCGCCAACTTCGTCTCCGGCCTGATCCTCTTCCTGGAGCGACCCATCCGGATCGGCGACACGGTCACCATCGGCGACGTCAACGGAACCGTCAGCCGGATCCGCATCCGGGCCACCACCATCACCGACTGGGACCGGAAGGAGCTGGTCGTTCCCAACAAGGAGTTCATCACCGGGAAGCTGGTGAACTGGACCCTGACGGACAACCTGCTCCGGATGGTGATCCCCGTCGGCGTTGCCTACGGATCGGACACAACCCTCGCCCGTCAGATTCTCCTGGACGTGGCTGCCAACACCCCGGCGGTCCTGAAGGAACCGGAACCGAAGTCCTGGTTCGAGTCCTTCGGTGACAGCTCCTTGAACCTATCGCTCCGGTGCTACGTTCCGAACATCGACCTGTTCCTCTCCACGCGCCACGACTTGCTCACTGCCATTGACGCGGCTTTCAAGAAAGCCGACATCGAGATCTCCTTCCCTCAGAGGGACCTGCATCTTCGAGCCTCCGACGAGGCCCTGCGCGTCGTCGTCGAAAAGACGTAGAGGCGTCCCGTCCGCAGCCGCCTATACCGCAGGCCGGTAGAGGGGCAGGATCTTGCAGAGACCGTGCATCTCCGGATACCGGTCGAAGAGGGCGAAGGTCTCGGGCAAGGTGGTGCGGCTGTAGGTTGCCTCGTGCCAGGCACGGCTGGCGGAGACCCCCATCCCTTCCCGATAGAGACGCTCCCTCATGGGCTCCAGCCTGGGATGCTGGGCGATCAGATAATCAACCGCAGCCTTCACCGTCCGCCGGGGGTGAGCGAAGGACCACATGATCCTGCCGAAGATGCGAGCGTTCAAGACCCTCTTCCACATCGGGGCCTGGTCCCAGAGATGCTCCAGGAAATGGTGATCCATCTCGAAGTGGCGCAGCTCGTCCTTGGCGTGGAACTTGTGCACCGCCTGATACATTTCGTCCACGTCGGACCGAACTGCCTGGTGCTTCTTGTGGAAGTCGAGAGTCTTCTCCTCGAACAGGGTCGCTACCCAGATCCACCAGAGGAAGAAGCTCGGATTCGAGGTGCTGACCTCCATGAACTTCTCTTCCGCCGGGCTCAGGCGATAGACGTCATAAGTCTGCTTCTCATAGACCTCGGGCCGGGAGTGGAGTAGCAATCGCCGGAACATGGCGGAGTGCTTCTCCTCCTCCTCAATGAAGAACTGGCAGGCCTCGCGCATCGCCGGGGAGTGCTGCTTGCCGGACTGCCTCAGGAACGACTGCAAGGCTCGAACGAACAGGCCGTCCTCGAGGAACATGAACTGCTCGCACACGCCGTCAGCGTGGGCGTGATTGTAAGTCAAACGCTCCTCTGGCTCCAGTTCGTCGTAGACGCTGGTGAAGGGCAGATGGCTCATGCTTTCCGGTGCGTGCAGCTGTTCTGATGCCGGCGTCTTCCAGGGGATGTCCCCCATGTCGTAGCTCTGGCTCCGGGAGGCCTCCACGATCTCCTCCAGGGACCGAACCTTGAAACGATGCTCGAGGGGGACCTCCACCTCGGCGCCCTCGAGGGTCGGCTCCCGGCTCAGGTCCATGGACAGCTCCATGGTGGCGGCGGCCTCCGCCTCGGCGCCGGGATCGTGGCGGGCGCCCCGGCTCCAGTTCCACTGGTCTCGCAGCAGTTTCATGAAAACGGCTCCGTAGCCGGGATAGACCGTGGACTGGTAGACGACGGACCCGCTGTTCTTGAGGCGATTGTGAGCCTGTTTCCAATACCAGTTGCTCACGCTGGGGGCCACGTGGTGCATTCCGTGGTATCCGGCCCCGTGAGGCGCCAGGAAGAAGGCCTGCCACCAGGGGGCCTCGATGTTGGTGCTGCCCGACAGCTGCTCGACGATGGAGTTGTTCCGGGCCTCCTCATAGATGTGATCGCAGGTGAGACGAACGTAGCCGATGGTCGACGAGGCGATGAGAGGCGCTCCGAGGGCCCATGCGAACTCTGCCCATCGTCCCGAGATCCAGAGGCCGCCGGCCACGGCGTACCAGAACAGGCTGGTCCCGAAGCCCATGGACCAGATCTTCTCTCCCTCGGCATATCTCTTTGGATCCTCCAGCTGTGGGGCGGCACCGAACTGGCTGAAATACTTCACATGCCACCGCTTCAAGGGGGGAAGGATGGCCGCGATGGGATAGAGCAGCAGACGGAGGGTCAGCCAGACCGGGAGGAAGACGGTGAAGATAACCACCGTGACCAGGAAAGAGGGGATGCTCTGCCGGTTCGGGGGCAGAAAGTAGGGGTCCTTCCCGGGAATGTTGGAGGCCTGATGGTGCAGAGCGTGGGCATAGGCGTAGTAGTCCACGTTCATCATGATGGGGTAGCAGATGATCCCATCGAGCAGTCCCCGCCAGAGAGGCCTCTGGCGAAGATGCCGGGTATGTCCCAGGTTGTGCATCAAGTTGGCCAGGCCGTGGATTCGAGCTGCCATGACGCACCATGCCGGGATACAGATCCAGAGCGAGGGATATGCAAGGCTGAGCCAGGCACCGGCGGCGATCAATCCCAGGTCCCCCAGAGCCTGGGCGAGGAGGCGCCACTCACTCTCGTGATGCCAATCCAGCGGAAAGCCCCGGACCACTTCCTTGAGAGTCCGGGTCTCTTCGACTGCATCGTAGGTGATCATCGAGTGCTTCGGGGGGCTCCCTACGTGGAGCTCTCTTCCCCGCTACTCCAGTATCAGCTTCAGCTTTCTGGGATGGAGGTCCAGGTCGAGCCGGTCGCTCCGGATCAGCTCTTCACCATCGGCGCAGAACAGGAATGGGCGGCCGTCACGAGAGGCCACCTCGACCCGGGATGCTTCGAAGCTCTCCACGCCGGCGTGAGCCGGCGGGACACCGCGACAGAGGTCCACGATGGACCGGAGGAGGCCCAGGCCGCCAGTGGCGGAGAAAATCAGTACCCGGAACGTACCGTCGTCGTTACGAGTTCCCCGAGCCAGATTCATGGTTCCGCCGACTCGGGGCTGGTTGGCCACCACCAGCAGCGGGGACTCGATGTCGAAGGAGCGATCGCCGGAGGTGACCTTCAGGGAGTAGATCGGCAGAGCTCGGGTCATCCCGACCCAGAGCACGCCAAGGACATAGATGAACTTTCCCAGGACGCGCTGTATCGGAAGGGTCCAGCTCAGGGTCCTGAGCCAGTTGACCACGGTCACCACCTCGGAGCCGAAGCCCAGGTAGCCCACGGTGGTAAAGGGCTGACCGCTGGCACGAGGGACATCGATATGGGCCATCCTGAGAGGCTCGTCGGGGCCACGATGGCCGGGAATGGAGGCCGTGATCTTCATCTCGCAGGCCAGGTCGTTCGCCGTACCCCTGGGGACGAGCTGTACCGGAACATCGGCGTCCAGGATAGGCTCCAGGAACCGGTTCAAGGTTCCATCGCCTCCGGACAGGACCACTCGCTCGAATGGCGTCTCGTCATCGGCCTTGCCCTCCAGGAGTTGGGCCATTTCCTCAGGCTCGGCGAACACAGCGCCTTCCAGACTCTCCTTGAGGTTCCGAATCAGGCGCTGGCTCGACCGGAGTGCCCGGCGATTGACGGACACCAGATCGCGGCTCCCGGCGCCCGGAGATACGGGGACATCCCACGCAGGCTTCACGCCGCCGTCACGGAGGGAGGCGCGAACCACCGGAGCGGGACGGCAAGGAAAGTCCTCTCCGTCCAGCTCCAGCGCCCCGACGCTTCTCTGGTTGACGTTGGGCACAGATCGTCAGTTGGTCCAGAAGAGGGTGCCGTAAACCAGGCTCCAGACACCACCGGAGCTAAGAGGACCGGAACGGCTGTTGACCATGGTGTACAGACCACGAAGCAGGCCGTCCCTGTCCTTGGCATCGGGGAACAGACCATTCATGGTGTAGTCCTTCCACTCCGCCGGATCGTGCGTCGGCTGCCAGTCGACGCGCATGTTCAGGTCCAGGAGATCCACATTCTGCTTCGGCTTGATCAGGTGCCGCAGATCGATGTCGAAGTCGCTGTTCAGGTGCTTGCGAACCGAGAACCGCTTGAAGAACGGCATGTAGCGGTTGGTCTTCTCGGGCCCCTGGATCTTGGTGGGAAGGAAGAGGGTCAGGTCCGTGGGCGGGTTGTCGAACTGTCCGGCCAGGTTGACCGTTGTCCGGGTCTTGTTCCAGGAGTCCTCCAATGAAACAGGACCGGAGAGCAGGGCCCTCATCTCGTTCAACAGGTTGGCGATCCTGCCCGACCAAGGCATCATCACGTTGTAATCGAACCAGCGGCCAGCGGGATCGGAGTCTCCCTGGGAGAACTGGTTGCTGTTCAGCTCGTCCAAGATGGCCAGGCTTGCCAGCAGGTCCGCCTGAGACGACTTGATGAAGGCCTTACCGTCCAGGACACCCTTCTCGTCGTTCCTGTCCCAGATCTTGAACAAATCGGGAAGGGTGAACTGCTTCACCAGCTCCGCCAGCTCGGTGAACGCCTTGCCCTGATTGAACCGGGAGCGAACCTTGAAGAAGGAATTGAAGTTGTAGGAGCAGAAGATCTTGGCCCAACCGATCCATGACCGGTAAGCCGAGGCCAGGACCAGACCCTCGGAGCGACCGATTCGCTTCACAGGGCTCTCATCAGCCAGCACCGTTCCGCCACCCAGGGCCCAGTTACTGAAACCTGAGCGCAGATCCCAGTTGAAGGCGAAGTCCTCGTTCCGGGCCACCACATTCTTCTCCAGAGCCCGGGTCACATTCTCGAGCTCCGGGAAAGCCTCTTCGGCAAGCCAGGTCTGAAGCTTCTCACCGTCAGGGAAGAGGGCGAACTCGGCCGAGTTGGCGAACTTGCCTTCCTGGACGTCGAATGCGGCATCCTCAGGGACGTCGGTGAACCAGCGAATCCAGTGGGTGCCGGCCCGGTTGCCCGTGATGCGCCACTGCTCGTAGCTCCGGCGGACCGTGTTCTTGTAGCGCCTGTAGTCCATGGGGCTGTGGATCAGGAAACCCTGAATCCTCCAGCCGAAGTGGCGGAAGAGCTGAACGGGCTTCATGGCTGCGTAAAGGACCGTGAGGCTCGGGTCCCTGGGGTACTTGTGGAAGCCGTGACCCACGATCTTGTAGGCCTGGAGGATGATGTCGTCGTACTCCTGGCTTCCTTCCTCGAGATCCTTCAGCTTCAGGAGCTCGTCGTTGGCTGCCTGGATGTAGGCAGTGGGGCTCTCTTCGCCGTCGGCCTGATCCTCCGTGGGCATCACCTGGACGGTGCCCCTGGCCTCCCCGTCATCGTCGGGATTGGCGAGCAGACCCGCCCCGGGCATCAACACGACTCCTGCCGCCAACACTGCCAGCAGTGCCATTCCTGTTATCCAGCGTCTCTTCATGGTCATTCTCCGGCCCTCCTTCGGCTAGTCCGGAACTCTCCGGCGCCTCTGATGATGAAGTTCATGGAATTCGTCGTTGAACTGAAAGTCGTGAGTGCGACGTGGCGCCTCCCGAGACCGCTGGGACTTCTCCGTCGGCGAAGTCGGAGTAGTCCAGGGGCTGACGGGAATCAGCCGGCTCCAGCGCGATGTTGTTCCGCCCAGTGAATCCGGCGATCGACACCAGCTGCTCCGCCAGCTTCTCCCGGCGGGAATGGCCCATGCCATCCTCTCCCGTGTGCAACCTGGCGAGATAGAAATCGTTCAGGCGGTCCAGCAACTCGCCGTCCATCTCGGGACAGACCGGTGCTGCGGCCCCCAGGCGGATCCTGAGCTGATCGTCAAGAAACGAATAGCCTCGCACGGTGTAGGCATTGTTGAACCTGAGCATCGAGGCACACCAGCGCTCGAGCAGATGGGGCGCCTTCAGCTCCCGAGGCCTCACGAACTGGGCTCCCTCGACCCCAAGGTGACGCGCCATGGCGGCCAGGAAGTACGCCGTCGGTCTCGGGTCCTGACTGACGATGTGCATCACCTGACCTGGGGACCGGTCCTTGCTGCCAGATTGACCGTCGGTCTCGACAACCCGGAAGATGACCTCCGCCACGTAGTCGACGGGCACCACATCGGAGTTGACATCGGGAATTCCGGGAAGTCGAAGGGGCAGGAAGGAAATCTCCTGCTTGTCGAAGGTTCGCCTCACCGCTGCCAACGCCCCGTGGAGCACGGAGTAGAGCGTGTAATAGCCGGTGTAATTCCTGGCCCAGCCAGATCGGGACGAGCCAGCAATGATGCTGGGGCGAAAGATATCGACAGGGAGCTGATCCTGGCCGAGAAGCAGGTTCTCCGCCGTGGCCTTGGACTCCTCGTAGAGGTTGTTGAAGCAGGTCAGATCCGGATCGATCGCAACCTCTTCCACGTCACCCTCGATCTGGCCGCAGACGTAGGCCGTGCTCACGTGGTACAGCCGGCTGGCACCGGCGGCGATGAGGGTTTGCAGAAGCCGCTCCGTTCCCGCCACGTTCGTGTCCAGAATCTCGGAGCGGTGGTGCTCGCCGTACTTCAAAGACGCGATGGTGTTGACGAAGGGGATCGATCGAAGAGCTTCGAGATCCCCGGCCTCAGGGGCAGCCTCGCCGGTGCCGGTGAGATCGAAGGGCAGAACCTGCAGACGTTCCAGGCTGAGTTCGCCAAAGTCGGGCAGATCCCTCAGGGCCGCTTCGACACGGTCGCGGGCGGACTGCCCACCTCGGGGCCGGGCCAAGGCCACCACGTGGCAGCCGAACGCCAGAAACCGGGCCGTCAAGTAGGTGCCCAGGAACCCGCAGGCTCCCCCTATGGCCACTCGGTTCCGCACGTGCTGCTCCACCTCTCGCTACCCACTGGCCCAGACACGCTCATGGTTCTAAAGATTGGAGAGCATGGGCAAAAGGAAGCAAGGGAAGCTACCATGATGCGATGAAATCGGTCAAGGAGAAACGGCTTCCATGGGTGCATGTCACCCAGGGGGTCCCCTACGGGACATGCACCCCGGCTTCCATGGCGGAAAGTCCCCCGGCTCAGGGCCCCTCTGCCCCCCCAGTGACTACGGGCACGCGGAAGCTCCGGATCGACCCCTCAACGTAGCCCTACCGGCGTGCCGAAGTGGGTGCATGTCTGCTGGGGGGGGACTTGACGCGGAGGCGCTTGGGATCCGGGGATACACGACTGGACCCGAATTCCTGAGGTATCCGTGCTGCCTGGCAGCCGACCGCGAATTCGGGTCCAGTCGTGTGTCCCCGTGCTGGACAGCAAACACACACTGGCCATCGGCGTGACAAACCAGCCGCTGGCCGCCGTCTCCATCGGACTGCGAGAACCCCCTCTGCTGGATCTTCAACCGGCTCTCGGCCGTCAACTCCGGCAAGACCTCGGGCAGGATCTCCAGAATCGCTCCCGCCTCCCCCTCCCCCAGCGGGCTGCCAGCATCCCCGACGCGACAGCAGGCCCCATGGCAGGCCTGGAGATCACAGCCGAACCTGGCCATCACGGCCGCCTCCGAGACCAGAACCGCGCCCACCACGATCATTCCTCACCTCTCTTACCAGCTTCCAGGGGCGGGATGAACAGGGAGCAGCGAACAGGGAATTCAAGGCCAAGGAGCAGGGAGGGGAAATTCGACACCGCCTGAGACCAGGGAACAGCGGATCGAAAGGGCAGAATCGACTGTACAATTCCCTGTTCTCTGTCCCCTGTTGCCTGTTCCCTGTTTTATTCCTGCTCCCTTCTCCTGTTCCGGCTCCTCTCCAGAGTTGGCACGAGTCCAACCCTCCCCCGCTCCTAGCCCCAATACCCCTGAGATAAGACGGATTTT
>JAJFLN010000678.1 GCA_021772705.1 Candidatus Cloacimonadota bacterium
TGTGTACGTCCATTCCCACCCAGACTTTGGTATCCTTCAACATGGCCTCTCCTCCGTTGTATGCGGTAAGTGCTCACTCGGCACCTAGCCCGTGATCTACATCTCCAGGAGAGGCCGTTCCATATAGTCTGAGCCTGTCGACGGGCCCCCCTTCGACGGGCTCAGACGATATGGCCGCCCGCTTCGTTCATCCCCTTCGGCGTGGTTCAGGACATGCCTCGACAGAAGGCTCAGACGATATGGCCGCCCGCTCCATTCATCCCCCCTTCGACGTGGCTCAGGACATGCTTCGGCGTAGCTCAGGACATGCTTCGACAGGCTCAGGACGAACGGATCGGAAAAACTCGGCCATTCAGTCGTCCTGGATGCGGGCATCCATAGTAGGACGAACGGATCGGGAAAACTCGGCCATTCAGTCGTCCTGGATGCGGGCATCCATAGTAGGACGAACGGAGAGAGCTCGATTCAGATGGACCACCGGGAGCCCTCGACAGATGGCTCGGGCCGAACGGGGGGGACACGGGCGGGTCAGTCCGAGGGGATGTCGGGACGTTTGCGGCCGTCCCGGGACAGGCTGTCCAGCTCCAGGTCACGGAGCTTCTGCAGGACCATCTTGTAGTCCAGTTCGAGGCAACGAGCCAGCTCAGCTTTGCTGTAACCGTACCGCTGTACCAGCCCTCGGATGATCAGGGCCTCCAGCCTCCGACGGGCCTCCCGGGTCAACTTCTTGAGATCGATCTTCTCACCGGCGCCGGGCCAGACAATGGGGAACAGGAACCGGCTGTCGTCGGTGGAGAGAACCGGCATCTCCGCCGGCTTGCCCCTGAAGCGGGGCGGCAGATGTTCCACCCCGATACGAGTCTCCCCCAGGACCGAAGCCGTACGGATTGTGCTCCTCAGCTCCCGTACATTTCCGGGCCAGGCGTGGGCGGACAGAACTGCCAGGGCCTCGGCGCTGATCTCGGCGACGGCCTTGCCGTGCTTCTCGTTGTACTCCCGTATGAACCGTTCGCAGAGTCTCGGCAGGTCCCCTTCCCTCTCTCTCAAAGGAGGCAGAGGAATGGACATCTCGGCGATCCGGTAGAAGAGGTCTTCCCGGAAGTTCCCCTTTCGGATCTCCTCATCCAGATCCAGGTTGGTGGCCGCCACGATCCGGACGTCGGACGCGATGAGATCGGTTCCCCCGACTCTGCGAAAGCGCCTCTCCTGAAGCACTCTCAACAGCTTGGCCTGGGCCTCGTAGCTCAGGTTGCCGATCTCGTCGAGGAACAGGGTTCCCCCATCGGCCAGCTCAAACTTGCCAGCCCGGCTCTTTCGCGCATCGGTGAATGCGCCCTTCTCGTGGCCGAACAGCTCGGCGTCGAGCAGAGTACCGGGCACGGCGGCACAATCGAAGTCGACAAAGGGTCCCGATGCCCGAAGCGATGCATCGTGGATGGCCCGGGCCGTCAGCTCCTTGCCCGTGCCGCTCTCCCCGAGTAACAGGACGCCGATGTCCGTGGGGGCAAAGCTGCGAACAATCCGCCAGACTTCCTTCATGGCCTGGCTCTCCCCGCAGATGGAGGACTCCTGCTCCTCCACGACACCGTCCCGCTTGCTCCGGGCATAGCTGGTCATCAGGCGGCGCAAGGTGGCCGAACTGATCGGCTTGGACAGAAAGTCCCGGGCACCTCGGCGAATCGCCGAGACGGCGATCTCGATGCTTCCGCGAGCGGACATGACCACCACGGCGGGGGGCTCGGCCAGCTCGCGGATGTCCTCGAGCAGCTCCACTCCGTTGCCGTCGGGCAGATTGACATCCAGCAGCACCAGGTCCAGAGCGCCCTGGGTCAGGGCCTGGCGCGCCTCCTGGAGCGTGAGGGCCGTGACGACTCGGTGTCCCCAGTCGGTCAACCGGTCGTCCAGCACCTGGCATATGGAGTCCTCGTCGTCCACCACCAGCACATCCAGTACCGCAGGAAAGCCGGAATCGGGGGAGGCAATCTCTTCTGGCGGAATACTCATAATTTCTGGGCTGACGGAACAACCAGGAGCAGGTTGAGGAACCTGGAGCGTGGTCCCCGATCAGAATACCGGAAAGGAGTCGGTCCTCACCAGAAGTTGCGTTGGATTGTCAGCTCTGGTATCGTTTTGGGTCCCCATCCCAGCACTGATGAAGAGACTCCTCGATGTGTTCGAAGCGCCCGACGGTCTCGCAAGGAGTATCAGGTATGACATCGATCGGTCCCAGCGAAGTTCGAAAGGGCACCAAGCTGCTCATAGAGGGCGAGCTCTATATCGTCACCGATACTCAGCACATCACGCCGGGGAACTGGCGAGCCATGCTGGCCTGCAAGCTCAAGAGCATCACGTCGGGGCTGGTGCTCTCCCGCACCTTCCGGATGAGTGACAACCTGGAGCGGGCCGACGTGGAGGAGAAGCAGATGGACTTCCTCTATCAGGACCACGAGGGCTTCCACTTCATGGACAAGGACACCTACGAGCAGTACGCCGTGACGGAAGAGATGATCGGCGATTCCAAGTTCCACCTGAAGGAAGGTATGGAGTGCGCCGTTCAGATTTACGAGGAGAGCCCCATCGGGATCGAGAGCCCGAACTTCGTGGAGCTCGCCGTCGCCGAGACCGAGCCGAGTCTCAAGGGCGCCACCGCATCGGGCGGCTACAAGCCGGCGACCCTGGAGACGGGGCTGGTGGTGAAGGTCCCCCAGTTCGTCGGCGAGGGTACGGTCATCAAGATCGACACCCGGACCAACGAGTACGTGGAACGGGTCACCAAGTAAGGACCCGCAATAGTCTGCGGTGCCACCTCCCTCCGGGGTGAGGCAAGACCTTTCTGGCATGAGCCAGGGGGGACGCTGCTACCATGAGCCCCGTGGGACGCCGATCCAGGAAAATGCCGATGCCGGAGTTCTCCAGCCAGTTCCTGGAGCTCTTCGCCGACATTGAGGAGATAGGCGCCGGCGGCATGGCCCGAGTGTTCAAGGCCAACCAGCGGGCCATGAACCGGACTGTGGCCATCAAGCTGATCCATCCCCTGGCAGTCCGGGACACGGCGACGATGCAACGCTTTCTGCAGGAAGCCCGCATCACGGCCAAGCTCCAGCACCCCAACATCATCAAGATCCTCGACACGGGAGAAGAGGCGGATCTTCCCTATCTCGTCTTCGAACTCATCGAGGGACGGACCCTGGAGGACAGAATCCGCAGGGAAGGTCCCCTCGCCATTCCCGATGCCCTGAAGCTCGCCGTAGATGTGTGCGACGCCCTGCACTATGCTCACGACCACGGAATCATCCATCGGGATCTGAAACCGGAGAACCTCCTCTTCACCCGGGATGGGGTCGTGAAGATCGCCGACTTCGGACTGGCCAAGCTGGAGGACAGCTCCCGGCGCCTCACGGGGATCGGCTTCTCTGTGGGCACGCCGGGCTACATGTCCCCAGAACAGGTACTGGGGAACGAGACCGACGGCAGGAGCGACGTCTTCGCCGTCGGAGTGATGCTGTACGAGATGCTCACCGGCGTCCTGCCCTACCCGAGCCACAATGACATGAACGTCATGCTCGAGCGCATTCAGGAGCCCTATCCTCCACTGAAATCCCGCCGCCCCGAGGTCCCCGATAGTGCCGAGGAGTTGCTGACGGGCATGCTCGCTTTCGAGGCGGTCGACCGGTTTCAGAGCGCCCTGGAGGTCAAGCAGGGTCTGGAAGACATCCTGAAGCCGGGCAAGACCAAACGCTATCGCCGAATCAAGCCCCCCCCCAAAAAGGCACGGCCGAAACCGGCGCCCCCAAGGACATCGGCCCAATCGAACCGGACGCCGCTCTATGTTGCAGCCGCCGTCGCCCTGGTAGTGATCCTGGCCGGAGTGGGGCTGGCCGTTTCCCGCCGCCTTCCGGCCGCCATGGGCGGGGGCTCCAGCGGCCTGGATGCCTCGGGTATCACGGCCACGCCGGGCATTCGGGCAGCCTACATCTCCTGGGCCAGCAGC
>JAJFLN010000679.1 GCA_021772705.1 Candidatus Cloacimonadota bacterium
CCTGGGCGAGTTCAGCCAGCTGAAGGTCGTCCTCCTCGCCTGGCTCATCGCACATCCCGGTCCCGACCGGCGCCACCCGCTGCTCTTTCAGGGCGCCCTGGCTGCGGGCGTCTCCTTCTCGGCCTCCGCCGCCATCTATGAACACCATCACCCGGGAGACTGGAAACACCAGCACCTGGCCGCCGGGCATGTTGCGGGCAGGGCTTCGGACACGATTGACTTCTCGTCCAGGACCGGGCCGATCCTGGCGATGGGACTGAGCCTGGTCATGTTCACCCACCTCTCTCCACCTCGGCGGACATGTCTGGCAGCGGGCTGCCTCCTGGTCTTCGCCGCCCTGGTCTACACCCGGACTCGAGCCAACTGGGTCGCCTTGTCTGCAGGTCTCCTGGTGGTGGCCGCCGTGTCCCGCCGCCGCCTCCCCCTGCTGTTGATGGCCGGCCTCCTTGCTGCGCCCCTGCTGGTGGAGTCACCGCTCACGGAGCGGTACTCGACGGTGGCAAGCCGGTCCAACCCCAGCAACCAGTATCGCCTCGAGGTGATCAAGATCGGTCTTGGCATTGCCGCCGACTACTTTCCCTGGGGAGTGGGGAGGTCGAACTTCGGTCTGATCCACGACCAGAGAAAAGCCCGGGATGTGGAGTCGAAGCTCTCGAGCCACAACAACTATCTGGACCTGCTTTGTGAGTGCGGTATTCTTGGGCTGGCTTCATTCCTGGCCCTCCATGTGGCTCTTCTCATCAGGCTTCTCGATGCCCTGAAGCGGCGGGACCTTCATGGCCAGGGCTCTCTGGAGCGGGCGCTGCTGCTGGGCGCCGGACAGGCGTTCGTCACCTTTATGGCCTTCGGTCTGTTCCACTCGAACTGGACCTATCTGATGCCGCCCGCGGTTCTGATGGCCATCATCGGCCTGGCCTGGGGAGTCTCATCTCAGAGTTACGAGGTGTCTGTCCCTCGAGGGGAGGCCGCCGTTTGAAGACGATACATGTCCACGGCCTGGAGCTGGGAAGGCTCGACGCCGAACAGCTCCTGGATCTGCTTCCCGCCCTGGCGAACCGAGGTGTCGAGCCGACTCTGGCAGTCTTGATCTCCCCGGACAGGACTCGGATGGCTGGGGAGCTGTTCTCGGAACTCAGGTGTCGCGAGATTGAGTGTCATGCCCTGGAATACAGCTGGGATCTGGACCCGCGCCTCACCACGGGCTTGCACCGAATCCTGGAGAAGGTCAGCCCCGACATCGTCCACGTCGAGGGGGCGACGGGAGAGCTCCACGGCACCCCGGCCGCCAGGCTCAAGAACTTGCCCGTCGTCGCCTCTCGCAACGGCTCGAGTACGGCCAGTCTGTCCCGCCTAGCCGGCCGTGGGCTCACCGCCGTGACTCCCTTGATCACCCGGATCATCACCGCCAGCCCTGGATTGTCCGATGAAATGGCCCATTCCGGCCAGGCCTCCAGGGAACAGCTGGCCTCTGTCGCCCCCGGCGTCGCGCCATCCAGTACGGGCCGGGAACGACGCGGGTCGCTGCGAAACCGGTGGAACCTCAGGCCCGACGATCAGGTCATCCTCTCGGCGGGCGAGTTCAGAAGGGACCAGGACCACTCTGTCCTGCTCGAGGCTGCGGCTCGACTCAGAGAAAGGGCAGCCACCCCGAACCGGACCCGGCTCATCCTCGCCGGTGATGGACCGGAACGGGACAGTCTTCGGGAGCAGATCGACGGGCTGGCTCTCAGGGGGGAGGCCTGGATACTACAGGACGACAGCTGTTACCGGGACATGGTCTCCGCTGCCGACGTCGTCGCCGTGGTTCCCTCCGACCATCCGCCGGTCAGGGCTGTCCTCCTGGCGATGCAAGCCGCGATGCCCGTGGTGACCACCCAGCTGGAGCCCCTGTCGGACCTCGTGGCCGACGGAGTCACGGGAGTTCACGTCCCAGCCAGGAACCCAGCGATGATCGCCGCCGCCTTCTCCAGGGTACTGGAGGACCCGATGCTCGGGGCCGAGATGGGCAGAATGGGCAGGCACAGGCAGGAGAGCTACTTCAGCTTCGAGAGACACCTGGACCAGCTGACCGAGAGCTACAGCCGGTGCATCGCCGCCTGCAGGTCCGCCGCCGGGACATGACGTCATCGGCTCAGCCTCGCCGGGTCCTCCGGGTTGCCCACGTTCTGGCCCGCTTGAATATCGGCGGACCCGCTATCCACGTCGGCCTCGCCTGCCGAGGACTGCGAGACAGGGGACACGTGACGGAGCTCTTCGCCGGCCCCGTTCTGCCTCCGGAAGGTGACATGGCCTTTCGATGCATCGAACTGGGAGTGCGGCCGAGCTACATAGCCGGCCTGGGACGGTCCGTAAACCCCTGGCGGGACGGCCGAGCCCTGATTGAACTGATCAGTCAGTTCCGGCAGTTTCGGCCCCACGTCGTCCACACCCATACATCCAAGGCCGGAGTGCTGGGCCGCATCGCGGCCCGGGTTGCCGGTGTTCCGCTGGTGGTGCATACCTTTCACGGAACGGTCCTGCAGTCCTACTTCGGCCCCCTGACCTCCCTGACCATCAGCACAGTAGAGAGACTGATGGCCGCTTTGACTCACAGGATCGTGGTCCTGGGGCAACAGCAGAAGAGAGAGCTGGTCCAGAGCGGCATCAGCGACGGCCGGAAGATCGCAGTCGTCCCATTCGGCCTCGACCTGGAGCCCTTTCGCGACGCCGGGCCAGCCACGAACGAAGAGCTCCAGGCGCTGGGCCTGAGTCGCGTCGGACCCGTGGTCGGTATTGCTGGACGGCTGGCGGCCGTGAAGGGTCACGGGCGGTTCCTGGAGCTCGCTCGGAGCCTGGCAGATCACGAGCTGGCCTTTCAGTTCCTGGTCATCGGTGACGGCGAACTCCGATCCGAACTGGAAACTCGATGCCGGGAACTCGGCCTCGAGAAGAGAGTTGTGTTCGCCGGATGGCACAGGGACATGACCCGGGTCTATCGAGCCATGGACGTGCTGGTCATGACCTCCTTGAACGAGGGTTCTCCCGTGGTGCTGAAGGAGGCAATGGCTGCGGGAGTTCCCGCTGTGGCCCACGCCGTTGGCGGAGTTCCGGACCTGATTGACCATGAACGAACGGGATATCTGGTCGAGCCCGGCGACCTCGAGGGCCTGCGGCGTCACGTGCTTCGAGCCGTGACGGAGGAAGAGCCGCGCCGGTCACTGGTGGCCGCGGCTCGGCAATTCGTACTGGAGAATCACGGCCCAGACATCATGCTGAACCGCCTCGAGGAGCTCTATCTATCGGCGCTGGAAGAACGGGAGGCCCGGGACCTCCCGCCCTGCCTGCGAGGCGATGGGCCGGGATAACCACCGGGTGCATGTCCCGTGGGGGGCCGCCAACATTAGGTAGGAATCACGGAGCTCACAGGGGTTTTCGTGTGGAGAGGTGAGATGCTGAGCACAGGGGTGCCTGGGGCCGACTCTCAGCCAGCTACTCGACGTATCAACTACGATTTCTCCCCAAGGAACCTCCGTGAACTCTGCGAGCTCTGTGGGCGACCTGTAACTTCCCGAGTCATCGCAGCAGAGCCACCCCCTGGGTGACTGCGCCCATAACCACCTGTCGCCAGATACGGGGCCGGCCGAGCCTGGGCGGAGCCGGAACAGGGGTCAGAGAGTTATCCAGTCGGTGTTGCCCGGTCGGTTCCCTGTTCGGGCTCCACCGGGAAGACTGGGGCGTTACTCCGGCACGCTCCTGGCGGAACGGCCCTGAAGCTCTGGAGACCTCAGCGGTCCCGTGACATGGCGGCCGACAGCTTCTCTTCTTCCTCGACGTCCTCGAGGTAGTTCTTCGCCTCTGAGGCGGAGATCTGGTCCTTGGCCATCTGGAAGAAGTCGACTGCCTTCTCGAGGCACCACTTCGCTTCGGTGAAGTAACCCGTGGCGTGCAGGTCCTTCCCTTCCTTCCTGAGACTCGCGCCAAGGGACTTGTACTCCACTTCGGTGGCGTTCAACTTGCCGACACGGGCATGGAGGAGCTTGACTCCCTCCAGGTTGGCGCCCTTCAGGTTGCAGTCCGTCAGGGTCGTCTCGACGAGATTGGCCCCTTCCAGATTGGCCTTTGACAGGTTGGCGGACTTGAAGTTGGCGTTCAGCAGGTTGGCGTTCTTGAACGAGGCACCGGTGAAGCTGGACCCCTCCAGGGAAGCGCCCCAGAGACGAGCCTCGGAGAAGTCGGCACCGTCGCCCTGGATCTCCCTCAAGGATGCGTCTCGAAGGTCGGCGTTGGTGAGGATTGCGTTCCTGAGATCGGCCCCTTCCAGGTCGGTCTCCTGCATGATGATGTTCGCCAGGTTGGCCCGCTCCAAGGCGGCTCCGCGGAAGGAGGCGCGAGAGCAGGTGATCTTGTTGGCCGCTGCGTGCTCCAGCTCTTCCCGGCCGCCGCCCTCGTCGGCCATCATCTCTTCCAGGGAGGCCACCTCGGACTCCTCGGCTGCGGAGGCGATGGTGTTGTCCAGCATGGCGATGGACTTGATACTCCGGAAGGGAATCAGGATCTGAGCCGCCATCATCGTGATGTCAGAGTCCCGTTTGACGGCATACTGCCGGTTGAGTGCCCAGAGACCAATCGCCTCTACTCCGGTTATCTTGACGATGATTCGACCGTCGTCTTGCTCGTCTTCGAGGAAGTCGGTGTTGTCCTCGAGACGGAGGTAGACCTCGACTCCAATGAGACGTCCCATCGACATGCCTGCGCCTGCGGACATTGATACTCTCCTTCCAGTGGCCCGAGTATATCAGGAAGAGGGCCGCGGAAGAAGCCATGAGGCCAGTCACTGTCCAATCCCCGCGCCGTTTGTTTAGCCCCAATGCCGGTGAGATAAGACGGATTTTGTTGTAGTGGGGCTCGGCCCCACACCCCGTTGGGGGAGCCAGCTCCCCCAAACCCCCAATCGGACTGGTTCGACTGAGAATGCTGATGACCACTGGGGTCCTGGGGCCAATGGCCCCTGGCGGGAGTTCGAGGGCAGAGCCCTCGTTTTCAAACATTCCTTCCACTAATTCATGGGCATGTATTTAGGACCCGCGCAAGAATAACTACGCAGTTTCGCATCCCATCTTCAGGCCATCTTCGGCCGCTCCTCCATCGCGGAATCCTCGACGTAGTCCACTACGCCTCCGGTTCCGCTCGCTCGAACCAACCGAATCTGACCCAAATCTGGGCGC
>JAJFLN010000680.1 GCA_021772705.1 Candidatus Cloacimonadota bacterium
CGGATCGGGAAAACTCGGCCATTCAGTCGTCCTGGATGCGGGCATCCATAGTGGGGCGAACGGTTTTATGGACAGGCATCATATGTAAAGGAAACAGCGGACCACCACACTAGTTTCCGGACGGAAACAAGCTACCGTCAAGGACCGGCTTGTCTCACCGGTGGCGGGTCTCGCTGGTGCCGTCAGGGCCGATGGCATTGTAGTGAATGCAGTAAGCCCCGATTCGCTTCCCTGCCAGCCTGGGGTCGGCGGTGGCCGACGAGATCCAGACGTAATTCTCCTCGGCAGCCCTGCCGCTGGCAGTGAGTTTCGATCGGCCTCCTGCCACGAGAGCCCTTTCGGCACAGATGAAGATGTCCGCCCCGCCCGACAGATCCAGCACCGCGGTACCCGCAGGCTTCTTGCCCGATCCAAGTCCTCCCGAGGAGCCGATCTTCCCGTTCTGGTCGAAGGTCAGCTCCGCCCCGGCGGGAAAATCTCGATTCCGATGCTCCCAATTGCGGACTGCCCGATCAATGAGCAGCTGATTGTCCAGGCACGACTGACGTCGGGCATCCGTGGAGATGCTGCTGAGCTTCGAGTAGCCCAGGACGAAGAGAACACCGGCGATCACCATGCCGATCATGATCTCGAAGAGGGTGAACCCCCTCCTTCCGGATTGGTGCACCGGCCCCGGGCTTCGAAGGGCGAACTCGACGTTCCTCATATCGCGATGCCTCCACCCTCCAGGCCAGCGCCTCGTTGTCGCAGCTTCGATGCTATACTCAACACGATTCTATGGGATTGAGTTGGAGACTCGCAAGGGGTATGGTCCTCATCCTCACTGCTGCCATCGTGATGGCAGCAGTGCTGGAGAGTCTGTTCGCGTTTCGGGAACTGAAGGCGCTCAGGGCTGAGAGCCTCGAGCGGACCGCCAGGCTGTCCGGCGGCCCGGAGGCGGTGCTGCGGGTGATACACCTGCAGGAGCAAGTCCGGTTGCTGAGACTGAAGCTCGCCGTCCTGGCCGACTCGGCGGTCCCGGTTCCCTTCGCCCCGAACCTCTTTGCGAAGGTCCGTGAGATAGCACCCCGGGGACTCGACATCCACGGGCTGGAGCTGGACTGCGGCTCTCCACAGCCCGGCTGCCCGGATCCGGTGGCGAGTGTCGTCACTCTGAAGGTCAGCGGGACCATGACAGGCGAGGCGACCCTGTCGCTCATGGTGAAGCGGCTGCGGGCGGTTCTTTCTGTCGATCGGGTGCAATGGCCAGTGATGGAGCGGGGCGAGCAGGGTGAGCGGCTCTTCCGTCTCGGTTTCGATCTGAGGAGCGACGAGGTTGAAGGAGGAGCCGGGAAGTGAGCCCGGCACGGAAGAAGCACGCTCCAGCGGTACCGCCCGGCGGTCCCTTTGGGGGGCACCTGGCGATTCTGGCCATCGGCATCCTGGCAGCGGGCATCTACCGGCAGGCGGTCACGGCAGATCTCCATCTTTCCATCGGGCAGGAGCGGCCGCGGGTGGAACAGCTGCGGGAGCGTACCGGGCATCTGGATTCACTGGAGAAGCGCCGGCAGAATCTCTACTTCATGGTGCGAGACCTGCGGGCTCTTGCATCGCCTCTCCTGGAATCACTGCCGGGCTCGAAGGCGAGTGCCACGAGCTTCAATGACTTCATGAAGTCGGAGACCTCCCGGGAAGCAGGTCTCTACCTGCGGAATCTCAGGGAGTTGAAGCCATGTCTTCGTCAGGACGAGCTGGGTGACCTGGATGTTCAGACCGAACTCGACAAGGTCCAGACCCTGGAGAAGCGACTCCTCCTGCCCCTGGTCCAGAGCCGATCCCGGGTCACGATCCACCTCCAGACGACTCGTTACTGGGCCAGTTTCTTCGGCGACTACGCGGATGTGGTGAACATGCTCGATGCGCTGCGTCAGATCCCGGGCCTGGCACGGGTCAGGTCAGTTCAGATCTGGGCGGATGAGGATCCGGACGCCACCGATGACGAGGTGATCGGGAATTTGGTCTTCGACATCCACGCTATGGAGTGAGGTGGGGCAGACCCGGCCCTGAATCCGGGGCGGGCCCATTGAAGAGGGTCACTTGTCGCCGTAGCTCTTCCCTCCGACAGTGGCCCGGATGAGCTCCTCGGTCTCCACTTCCTCGCCTCGCACTTCCTGCTGCTTCACGATCCCCACTCCTCTGGCGAGCCAGAAGAACGTGTAGCGCTCCTCGTCTTCATCCTCTTCCTCTTCGTCCTCGTCCTCATCGTCGTCCTCGTCATACTCCTCGTCTTCCGCCTCCTCCGCCAGGGTCCTCTCGGCCCCAACGGTGTAGACGAGCTGGAACTTCAGACAGTCCTTGAAGGTGCCGGCGTAGACGGTCACGTCTTCTGTGCCGAGGAAGGTGTATCGGTTCGAGACCATGGCATCGACTTCAAAGTTGGTCGAGTCCCGCCACGTCCCGAGCTTGACGTTCGCCGGGCTGATCGGCACGGGAGCGGAATGGAGCCGACGGGACTCGCCGTACTCCCAGAGACCCTTGGCATCGCAGACCAGTGTGTCATAGTCGAGGGTGGAGATGCCTCGTCTCACGGCCCTGATGCCTTTCAGCTCCTCCGTTCCGAGGATCGAATAGAGGTAAGTCGACGATCCGTCGGAGTAGGTCCAGCTGTCCTCCTTGCCCAGGGGAAAGTACTCGCATATGGGATAAGTAGGATTGTCCGCCGGAATCTCGCCTGACTGGACCCGGGCCCAGATCAGCTCGCTCCGGTAGAGTTCCCCGTCCTCGTCCTTCCCCTCTTCCAGGACCGTTCCGACGCCTTTCGCCAGCCAGGTCACGGAGGTCGAGACGATCTCCCCGGCGAGGCTCGTCTCCTGGAGAATGCCGAGGCAGTCAGTGAACTCCCCCGCCTTGACCTGGATCTTCTCCGGTCCGATCCACTTCATCGTCTCCGTGACGTCTTCACCCTCGACGCGGTGAGTCGACTCGAACTGGTCTCCCACCTTCACCTTCCGGTCGCTCACCTTGATGGGAGTGGTGAAGTAGGAGTCCTCTTCATGCACCATCCAGAGGCCGGCGGCGTCGAGTACGTAACCATCGTAGTCGTCCTCGTCCTCACCGAACTCCAGAGACGACTTTCCGTGGACCCGCTCCGTGCCGAGGTAGCTCGTCACGTACGCTCGCCCGTCCTCCAGATAGAGCCACTTCGCCTGGTACTCGAGGGGGAAGTACTCCTCGATGGGAAACTCCTGGGCCCATGCCCGCCCAGGGGCCAGGGCCGCCAGGGCCAGGACGACGATGAAGCCGGCGAGTGGAGCGGTCCACCCGGTAGCCGAAACATGTTCGAGGTTCTTGATTCGGTTCATGCCTGACACTCCCCAGCTTTGAGTGATATAACTCAGAACGTGCTGGATTATATCACCCGTGGGACCCTCGCGACGTTGCTTGCCGCCGTACTGCTCTCGAGCATGGCGCGAGCCGACTCCAACCCTTTGAGCAGGGAAGGAATGACAGCGCTGGTGGACCGTGTGAGGGCGCGGATGCGAGGGCGCGTCATGCCGGCGCTGACCGGGAACGCCCGTCTGTCTCCGTTCTACATGGAGGACTTGTCCGCTCCGGCAACGCCATCGAACAGGGATGTGATCCGCTTTCCGGTCCTGCAGATCCTGCGAACCGGAGCGATGGGCCGCATCCTGGCCCTGCAGTCCGCCGATGGACGAGTCCTGCAGGTGGGAGACAGGTTCCAGGGCTGCCTGATCCGGCAGATCCTGGCTGACTCGGTTCTCATCCAGTGCGGGGAACGAGCCCTGGAGGTGTCGGCGAAGCCGCCGGCTCCCACTCAACGATAGATGAGGAGCAGACATTGAGAATCCAGGAATGGAGCACTGACTGCTATGCATGTCAGGCCGACCTCGACGATGCGGACGGCATCGAACAGGCGCTGCGCCGAGGGGCCGACGCCGTGGGCGCCACCGTGCTGGGACAGAGCTGCACGCGCTATCAACCGATCGGTGCGACCGTCTTCTTGCCTCTCGCCGAATCCCACCTGATGGTCTCCACCTGGCCGGAACATCGATTCGCCATCGTCTCCATCCTGCTCTGCAATCCGGAAATGGACATCGCCCTCGTCCTCGATGAGGTACTGAAGCAGCTGAAGCCCGAACGGGCGCGGACCCACCGGGTCCCTCACGAGATAGCCCCCTCCAGTGAGCTCGCGGAAGTGGTGAGCCTGCAGGCGTGAGTCGCCGACTACGGGTCGTGCTGTTCGTGTCGGCCCTGCTGGTCTTCGGGGCCAACGCCATCGCCCTGGTCATCTTCGC
>JAJFLN010000069.1 GCA_021772705.1 Candidatus Cloacimonadota bacterium
GATATGGCCGCCCGCTCCATTCATCCCCTTCGGCGTAGCTCAGGACATGCTTCGACAGGCTCAGGACGAACGGATCGGGAAAACTCGGCCATTCAGTCGTCCTGGATGCGGGCATCCATAGTAGGACGAGCGGATCGGGAAGACCCGGCCATTCAGTCGTCCTGGATACGGGCAGCCATAGTGGGGCGAACAGGTTTCCGGACGGAAACAAGCTATCTGGCTTGAACGGTTCGGTCTAGTCGTCGCCGGAACCGCGGCGGGACGAGCTTCCGTCGTCTCCACTGCCAGTGCGGAAGTCACTTCCGGAACCCCTGTCATCACTTCCGGAGCCCCGACTGTCGTCGTTTCCGCTGCCGTAACGGTAGTCGTCCCCAGAACCCACTCCATCGCTTCCGGAGCCTCTGCGATTGTCGTCGCCGCTACCGCGATTGCCGTCATCGCCGCTGCCACGCCGGAGGTCATCCCAGGGATCGTCGTTTCCGCTGCCTCGGTTGTCATCTCCACTTCCAAAGCCGCCGTCGTTGCCGCTGCCCTGACTGTCGTCGCCGCTACCCCGGAGAGGCGTCCGCCTCTGGCCGGTGTAGCTCCCGTTGCCTCCGTAGCGGCTCCACCGGCGACCGGAGGAGTAGACATCGTCATCCCCGGTCCCGTAGGGATTCCGGTAGTCGTAGCCCCAACCATTGCCTCGACCGTTGTCGGCGGCCCGATCATATTTCCGGTCCAAGGCGCCCTTGAAGTAGGCCTTGGCAAATCGCTGGTTGACGGCACCCTTGAGCTCATCGGGCAAATTGTTGGTCAGCTGAACATCGAAGCGGTTCCAATCGTAGAACGCCCCGAGCCGGGTATCCCAGGTCACGGCCTTCTTGAGGCCCTTGGAAGCCCGGGCCTGAACGGCGGAGGTCATGGCTGTCAGCTTGTCCCTCCAGGACTTCATCAGGCTTTCGTAGGAGCTTCTATGGGCATCCCAGGGTCCTCGATCGTACTTGAGGTCAACCCAAGGCAGCCAACCCCAGAAGCTCTTCTTGGTGGGACCTCGAGCGATGTAGGCGTCAGCGTCCTGGAGAACTGAATCCAGTCGGGGTTTCAGTGCGTCAATCTCGCCAGCAAGCTGCTCCACGGTCTTGCTGGAGGCCGTGGCCCGCTTCGGGCTGATATACAGCTGCCAGAGGAACGTCGGCAGCCCACTCACGAATACATCCTGGGTTGCGTAGACGAAGATGGATCGATTGAGACTCGAGTAGAGCCCGGTGTACAGCGCTGGGGGCAGGAATCCCGCATACCACTCGTAGTAACCACGGTAGTACTCGTTCAGGATCTTCTGGTTGACCGTGTCAATGAAGCCAGAGGGCAACAGGGCCAGCATGTCCTCCACATCAAAGTTGAGATTCCTCTGATCGCTGAACTTGCCCAGGTGCTTTCCCCGAATCAGAGATACCTTGCGAGACTTTGCTTTCCCGGCGTATTCGTTGTACTCGGCCCGCTTCTGGTTGATGAGGCTCAGCTCTTCGCCTTGCAGCTGACTCAGCACGTCCTGAACGGATTCCTGAGCTTGGAGGCCGCCAGTGCTCACGAGCAGCCCGAAGACCAGTACCGGAAGCACAACTCCGTCTCTCCTATACCTTGTCCTGTTCATTCTTCCGGAACCTCCTCCTTGTTCCTACTTCAGATCTTCGTTAGGGTTAGCGAAGACCGCCAGGAACATCCCTCAGCAGCATACTACCTGGAACCCAGGCTCAGGGTTTCATGTGTCCACGCCACCGATGGGGATCGGCTGCTCATCGCCAGGATGAATGGCGAATTGTGGCTCCACGACTCCGTGACAGGCCGACTGTCACTCCTGATGAGAAGTCCACTCGTCAAGGGCGTCGTCGTCTCTCGGGGGCTCTGCTTTCTGTGGGATTCCACTGGGAGAGTGCACCGTCTCGACCTCCGAGAGTTGAGTTCAGCGAACTCTCGAAGGCAATTCCAGAGATCTCGATATCCCGGGAGGAGCAGAGCCCACTGAAGACCTTCGAGTCTGGGTTGAGAACTCGGAACCTGTCCACATGGTGACTGGGTGTCCCGATCTGGACGTTCAAGAAGAAACAGGCTTGACACTTATTGAGACGTTATTAGAATGACATACGTCTCAACCGAGAGCTTCTCTCAAGAAGAGAAGCCCACCGAGCCCTATCCCGCCCCCCTCTTTCACACGGATCGCCAAGAATGGCGGTCCGTGTGTTCATTCTGTCAGAAGTCCATGACCTCCAATCGGGAGAACGGGCTTCCAGAGCTGATCACCGAGGAAAAGGCCTCTGTCGCCGGAACCATCGACCCGAAAGACTCGTATTTGAATCATGGCGTCTCATCAAATACCCTTTTCGGGTGGGCGATCGTCTTTGGCGGTCGCCCGGTTTCTTTTCAGGCCAATCGTGATGCTGGCGTGCCTGACTGGCGAGTTCTATGATGGGAACATGGTCTCAGGAGGTTGGGCGAAGAGAGTACTCCTTCTTGCGGGAGTTCTCGTTCTGTTCGGGAGCGTACCGGTCGCCTCCGGTCAACCCCCTGGACGATCCCGGGGGGAGGCCAGGACCGCCGCCCACCCGCCCGGGCAGGTGGGCGAAGGCTACCGCCTGTACGATCAGAAGCGGTTTCTGGAAGCCTTCGAGATCCTCGACGCTGCCGTCAGGGATGATCCACAGAACAGGGCCCTGGCCGTCAAGGCCTATACGGCCGGTCTGGCCCACTTGCTGGAGCTTTACAAAGCCAAGCAGTACCAGGAAGTTCTCAATCTGGTGGATCACGTCACGGTGCTCCAGCCCAACGACTACCAGAGTTACTTTGCAAAGGGTCGGGCTCAGCAGGGATTGAAGCTCCACGAGGACGCAATGGAGAGCTTCAGGGAGGCCAAGGCGAGGACACAGAAGCCGTTTGTAAGGCGGGCTCTGGCCAACTCACACGTACTACTCGGCAATTACCCGGAGGCCATCGAGAGTTTCGAGGAGATCGTCTCCACCGGAAAGGCGACCCCCCGCGACCTGGGGCGCCTCGGGCGATCCTATTACGAGTCAGGAGATCTGGAGGGTGCCATTGCGGCGATGAACAAGGCTCTCGCCATCACACCAGGAGACACGAACCTGATCGCGGCACTGAACAAATATAGCCAGGAGTACGGCGTCCAGTCGGACTACTCGTCAGATACGAATGTCCACTTCACCGTCCTCTTCGAGAACACCCCGGCCCAGCGAGAGCTGAAGGAGATGATCCTGCGTCTTCTGGAGAATGCTTACGACGCCGTGACAAGGGACCTGAGCACCTATCCCGACAGCCTGGTTCAGGTCGTGATTTATCCTTCCAAGAGCGTCTATCGAGAGGCCTCCGATGCGCCGATCTGGAGCGCGGCGGTCTACAACGGAAAGATCCGGATACCGGCCCGGGAGACGAAGATTTCGGAAGATCAGCTCCAGCGCATCCTGCAACACGAATTCACCCACTTGCTGGTGGATCAGATCGGCGGGCGAAGGGTTCCAACCTGGGTCAACGAAGGGCTCGCCCAGATTGAAGAGGGCAGGGAAGTAGCCTGGGCAAAGCCCCTGCTGAGGCGAGTACTCGGGAATCGCAACCTGAGACCGCTCTTTCGAGATCTGAAAGACCTGGAAGGCTCGTTCACCAGCCTTCCCAAGGACCAGGCTCGCATCGTCTACGCCGAGTCCTACTTCGCCATGAAGTTCATGATCGACATGATCGGCATGTGGGGTGTCACCTCCATGCTGGAAGACCTCAAGGAGGGCACGCCACCAGAGGACGCCCTCCGACGGGCCACGGGCTACTATTACGAGCGGTTCCAGGACAAATGGGTCGAGAAACTCATGGCTGAATTCCACCTGGGGAATCGGTGAAAGTTCCTCTATCTGTTAGAGCCCAGGCCTCGTCTTACCTCAGTGGAGGTGCCTCCAAATTCATGAAGCTCACAATCGCCCCCTTGTGCTGTCTGGTCGTCGGGATCCTGCTCCTGGCCGCTTCTCCTGTCCTGGCCGGCGGAGAAGGCCTCGTCCCGTTCGAGGACATCCGGCCCCAGGAGATGAGGGAGAGCGACCCCACCGACCAGGGCAAGGAAGGGGCCATGCTCCATCTCTACCGACAGCACTACGATAAGCCCGACGTGGGACACACGGATCTTCGCTTCGATGCCTTCCTGACCTATCAAGCAACGGTCTCGGAGTTTCACATCGACCGCGAGGGCCATGACAGCATCTTGAAAGAGTACACAGAAAGGGTCCAGGAAGGTGCCGAGAAGCCCAATCTCTATTACATCAGCACTTGGGGAGCCTCGAACCGTCCCATGTTCGATGGCAACGGCCAGATCTACGCCAGTCGCAGAAGCATGACCTCCGAGGAGATGCGCATGCGCGGGAGGCTGATGTACTTTCCGTCCGATGAATCTCTGGATCGGATTTATGACATCACCCTCAAGACTCAGGAAGCAGCATCGGGGCTGTCGGATCCGCCGGAAGACAGCCAGATGGATGACTTTCTGAAACTCAAGGAAGAGTTGGAGAAGCAGCTACTTCAGATCATCGCCGGAGAGCTCGGCAAGATGAAGGAACTGGCGGGCAACAAGGACGTCTATGGGATGGGCTACGTCTACAAGGAAGATGAAACCATGGAGCCCTTGAGGCTCGATATGGATCATCTCGAGAAATTCATGAAGGACAAGGGACTCAAGATCGAGCGCCCCCAATCCAGTGGCCCCGAGGAGACTGACGATCTGGCCCAACCGGTGCTGAGTGTCACCCAACCGCCTGCCGTGCAGCAAGAACTGGACGGGGTCTACAGGAAGTTCGCCAACGGCTTCGAGACAGAGACGGAGCGAACCCTTGCTGAGATGAAGCACGGTCCGTTTCGCCTGAGAATCCTCCCCGGTGAGAATGTGAAGATCTACGATCCCATCGCCACATTCGAACTCCAGCACGGCGGCCTCAGCTTGCCCTCCTACATTCCTGACGAAGAGTAGGACCGGAGCTTTCAGCTTCTTCAGCCCGGCAGAGTCACGGTCACCCGGGTTCCGGCGCCCGGAGGGCTCTCGATCTTGATCTGTCCCCCGTGGAGGACCACAAGCTTTCCCACAATGAAGAGTCCCACTCCACTTCCGGACTCTTCGACCGGTGGTGCCTCCGCCGCAGCGTTAGCTCGGATACGGTTCAGTCTCTCCTGGGAGATACCTTCACCATCATCGAGGAACTCGAGCTCGATCTGGTCTCCGGCGCGATGTACGGAGACCCGAAGGGTCCCTCCCGGTCCTGCGTGATCCAGCGAGTTCTGAATCAGATTTCCAGCAACTTGCTCCATGCGACGCTCATCAAGAGATCCGACGATGGGATCGCTGGTAAAAGCTGTTACTACCTGGATCCCCTTTCGCTCCAGAACCAGAGAGTATCGCTCGATCACTCGAGTCAGGAGGCGTTGCAGGTTACAAGGACCTCGGGACAGGCTGTAGCGTGGTTCTGCCATCCTGGCGCTCTCCAGAAGGTCGGCGACGAGCCCGCGAATGCGGACAGACTCGCCGTAGGCCCTGGAGAGGTGAGCTTCATCCTGGCTGCTATCGGCAGCTCGGATGACCATGGACTCCAGGCTCCCCTCCACGGCCGTGAGGGGTGTCTTCAATTCATGGGCCACCTCGATGAGGAAGTCCCTTCGCTTCCGATCCACATCAGCGAGACGATTCACCGTTGTCTCCAGGCGGGCCACCATCTGGTTGAAAGTGACGAAGAGCTCGTCGACCTCATCTATTCCGCCGCGCTCCGGTAGACGACAGGAGAGATCTCCCCCTCGTACTGCCTCGAGGACCTCCGTGACCGGGTCCAGTCGCCGCCTCAGGGATCGCAGGGCCACCACTCCAACGAGGGCAGAAATGGCGAAGAGGAGAGGAATCGTCAGGATTCCAAGCCATCCGATCATGGCCACGATGCTCACCAGCGGTTTCCTGGCAACTGCAACAGCGACGGTACCTATCACCTTTCGGTCTATCATGACTGGAGCAATTCCAGCCTTGCGTGTCCAGGGTCCCAATTTGACGAGGCCCGGCGGGCCGCCCCGACTGGCGACGGCGAGCAACGCCGGCTCGGCGTTGCTGGTTCCAATGGGCTTCTTACCCAGAGGGGCGAAGGCCAGCTGAAGCTGGGTGAAGTCGACGAACCGCGACTTCAGGGCCCTCCGGATTGACCGCCGGGACATTCCAGCGGAGATTCCTCGGCTCATCTGCCGGGCAGCAAACCGAGCAAATCGTTCGAGGATGCCTTCCTGTGTGCGTCTCGCCACACCTCGTACCGTGACAGTCAGGAATGCCGTGTTGAGCAGGGACGACAGAAAGAGCACGCCCATGAGTGCCCAGACAATCCTCCAGTAGAGACTTCTCTTCATGCTTTGCCAGCGGCCTTGTATCCCACCCCACGAACGGTGAGAATTCGGGCGTCAGCCCCTTTTGTGGATTGAATCTTCTTTCTTAGCCGGGTGACATGGCTGTCCACAGTTCGCTCGTATCCCTCGAAATGATAACCCCACACCTGCTCCAGCAGTTGCTTGCGAGTGAAGACCCGGCCCGGCTGAGCTGCCATGGTCGCCAGGAGGTCGAACTCCGTCGTGGTCAACTCGACAGCAACTCCGGTCACCACCACCGTGCGGCAATCGAGATCGATCTCCACTCCGTGGAGTTCCAACGAACGAGGGGCGGAGGTTCCCCAGGAAGACTGGCCCCGCCGAAGCAGGGCCCGGATTCTAGCCAGAAGTTCTCTCATGCCGAATGGCTTCGTCACGTAGTCATCAGCACCCAACTCCAGGCCGATGACCTTGTCGGGCTCCTCGTCTCTGGCAGTCAACATCAGGATGGGCGTCAGACTGTCTTGCCGGATCCGGCGGCATACCTCGTACCCGTCCATGCCTGGAAGACTGATATCGAGCAGTATCAGATCTGGTCGCGACTTGCGATTGCTGGCCAGAGCGGCGGGGCCGTCTCTGGCCAGCGCCACTTCGTATCCATGTTCACGAAGCGTTTGCTCCAGCAGACTGCTGATGCTCCTGTCGTCCTCGACTATCAGGATGCTAGACATCAGATTCCAGTCTAGCCGTTTCAGTCCTCCAGCTGCTCGCGATGGCTATCCCCGCGGAAATCATCTCGTCTTCTCCGAGCTCGGGACCTGAACTTCTTGGCCTTTCTGGCCAGTCCCATTACCAGCTCCGCCGTGTCCTGGTCGGGAAGACTCTTCCGGATCTCGGCGATCTCCGCAGGTCCCGTCTCTCGGAGCTCTTCTGTTCCAGCCACGAGCCGATCCAGAATGGTCTTTACCAGAACTTCATCGTTCTCGGCCTTCTCGAGATCATCGAGCAGGTCGAGCTGCTTGATCACGATCCGGGTTCGTTGCTCCAGGAATCGCCCCCCGATTCCTTGCAGTTTCTGTCGAGTGTCGTCACTGAGGCTGTTCATTGATGCGAGTAGCTTGTTGCCCGCATGGCCGATGAGAGCCGGCACGGCCGTCTTCACTCCAGGCAAGGCTGCGACTTCCCGCATGGGCAACCGCAGAAGAAACTTCCTCTGCTCTTCCTGAGTGAGGACCTTCCTCATCTCCGTTATCCGTCTCCCACGATCGTCCAGGAAGGCCACCAGGCTGTCTTCCAGATCATCGAGTGCTGCGCCTACTTCACTCTCTTCTTCGTCACTGCTGCTCATGGCCTCTGCCAGATCCGAGAAGGCCTCCCGCATCTGCCGTCGACGGACCCGGGCCTCCTTCATCGACTTCTTCCAGATAGACAGAAACGCCTCACGCCGTTCACCCTCGAGTCCCACCTTGCTGGCAACTCTTTCTCCGAGCTGACCCACTCGATCGCGGAGCCGCTCTTCACTTCCACTGGAAGCCATCGCCGATACGCCGCCGATCATCACTGCCACCGTCAGTCCCGCCGCCGCCATGCTGAACTTCTTGCTGCTTCCGATCATCTCGACCTCCTCGTCAGGGAGAGGCGTCCGAATCGTTCGAGTTCGTTCCGCTCCCGGAATGAACTATCGCCTCCCAATGTTGCAGGAGTTTGGCGAAACCGTGGCAATTGAGTGAAGAAACCTGCGGACGATCAGAGGCAGGTTCGAGGACTAAGGACCCGCGCAAGAATAACTACGCAGTTTCGCATCCCATCTTCAGGCCACCTTCGGCCGCTCCTCAATCGCGGAATCCTCGACGGAGCCCACTACGCCTCCGGTCCCGGTCGCTCGAACCAGCCGAATCTGACCCAAATCTACGCGCGACTTCTACGCATTTATTCTTGCGCGGCCCCTAATCAGAACCTCTGGCGCTGAGTTCGCTTTCCAGGGCGAAGATCAAGTCCTTCAGGTCTGCGCCGCTGTTCTCCGGCGGCTCGGGAAGGGTCAGCGTCTTTCCCCGCAGCGCATCGAGCACCGCCGTGGCGAGTTTGTTGTAGAAGCTAACCTCTTGCAAGGCCCGGTACTGTGCTGGTGTCTCTTGCTGTTGGGACTGCTTCAACGCTTCAGCGGCCTTCTGGGATCTGTCCAGCTCTCGTTCTCGAAGGGCAGCGTCCAGGACCAGCGAGGCTCCGGAACCAAAGATGCTCAGAGTCTCATCTATCTCCGGACGGAAGGCCTCCGGTCGACCCGAGGCAAGTACCAGCAAGGCCAGAGGGGCATTCTTGTGGATCAACTCGATCTCAGTCCAGGACTGCACTGCTTTCGGGATGCCTCGGGTCCTCATGGAAACATCGGACAGCTCGTAATCCATCTGCTCGACAAAGTCGAACTTCCAACCTCGTTTCTCACAGGCTTCCTTGAA
Organism: Candidatus Cloacimonadota bacterium; assembly: GCA_021772705.1. Classification (GTDB taxonomy): domain Bacteria; phylum Muiribacteriota; class UBA6191; order JACPRK01; family JACPRK01; genus OFTM100. Next base: position 8,811 of record JAJFLN010000069.1, read on the forward strand.
TCGATCTTCTGCCTGCTTGTTGAAGTCGAGCCCCAGGGCCCCAGCCTTGCAGGAAATCAACTCGCCTGAACTGAGGCGCAGATGGGCCAGGTGAAAGTCGCAAACTTTCCCCAGCAGCTGGAACAGACCATTGACGGCATCCTTCAGCGGAAGGCATCGACAGGCGAGCTTGTTGAGCTCGTGAGTCAGGGTTGCCTGGAACAGCTTACGGTCCAGCAGCATGTTGACTCTTTCCAGGAGTTCATCAGCCGTTGGCACCGGCGCGGTTCGCCGCGGCTCGGGCTGCTCCGGGGAGACACCAGATGTCTCGGGGAGAAGATCTTTGATCTTCCCCAGCAGCATCCAGGAATCGGCATCCTTGACCAGGTACGCATCAGCCCCGACCGCTAGCCCCCAGAATCGATCACTCTTCTCGCCCTTGCTGGTCAAGAAGATAACCGGGACGTTCTTGACCAGCGGATCCTCTCGAAGCAAGCGAAGGACCTGATACCCATTCATTCTGGGCATCTCGATATCGAGCAAGACTAGATCAGGAATTCGTTCGTAGAGTCGCGCCAGCGCCTCGGCGCCGTCGCAGGCCGAAACGACCTCGTACCCCTCCTCGGTGAGTGATTCCTCGAGAAGGGCCCGAACGGTCGGCGAGTCATCTGCAATCAGGATGCAACGGCCGTTACCACTCATGATCGATCTGCACGATTATAGCAGGAATCAAGCTCGTCATGCTGAAGAGGTTTGGGGGGCGGGTAAGAGAAAGCCCCGGACCTCTCAGGGGGGGCCGGGGCTTGTATATGACCCCCGTCGACGACCTACTCTCCCACAGAACAGTTCTGCAGTACCATCGGCGCAGGAGGGCTTGACTTCCGTGTTCGGTATGAGAACGGGTATGGCCCCTCCGCTATGGTCAACGGGGAACTTTGTGCCGCTGGGGGGGGGAGGTACAGTTTCGTTGAAGCTGGGGCTTTGCCCCAGACCCTACCAGGGGACCCAGGTCCCTTGGACCCCTGTCTGGCAGGTAGACATCTTCTACCTCTGGCCTCTTCTTTGACAGGGAACGAGCCGGAGGCTTGTTCCCCTCTGTGTCTCTGTGAACTCCGTGGGCTCTGTGTTGAGTCATGGAGTGTGTCAGAGGACGGTGAGGGATACCTCTTTGCCGTGCGGCGATGTTGTGAATAGTTCAGGGTGGTGAGGTGTAGGTTTTTAAGCTGTCACCTCACCGCAGTATCAAAGGGTGCGGAGGAACAAGTTTTTGAGCTATTAGTAGCAGTAGACTACACGCATTGCTGCGCTTCCATCGCTGCCCTATCAACCTGGTAGTCTCCCAGGGCTCTTTTAGGGGGATTGCTCCCCCAGTGGAAATTTAATCTTGAAGCATGTTTCCCGCTTAGATGCTTTCAGCGGTTCTCATGACCGAACACAGCTACCCGGCGTTGCACTTGGCAGCACAACCGGCACACTGGAGGTTCGTCCACTCCGGTCCTCTCGTACTAGGAGCAGCCCTTCTCAGATTTCCCACGCCCACTGCGGATAAGGACCGAACTGTCTCACGACGTTCTGAACCCAGCTCGCGTACCGCTTTAACCGGCGAACAGCCGGACCCTTGGGACCTACTTCAGCCCCAGGATGCGATGAGCCGACATCGAGGTGCCAAACCTTCCCGTCGATGTGAACTCTTGGGGAAGATAAGCCTGTTATCCCCGGGGTAGCTTTTATCCATTGAGCGATGGCCCTTCCATGCGGAACCACCGGATCACTAAGTCCTGGTTTCCCATCTGCTCGACTTGTAAGTCTCACAGTCAAGCTCCCTGTATGCCTTTGCACTCGACGCGTGATTGCCATTCACGCTGAGGGAACCTTTGAATGCCTCCGTTACCTTTTAGGAGGCGACCGCCCCAGTCAAACTGTCCCCCTGACACTGTTCCGAGGCCGGATCACGGCACTCGGTTAGAACGTCAACACAACAAGGGTAGTATCCCAAGGGTGACTCCCCGAAAGCTAGCGCTCCCGGTTCAAAGTCTCCTACCTATCCTGTACATACTATGCCAACATCCAATATCAGGCTGCAGTAAAGCTCCACGGGGTCTTTCCGTCCTGCAGCGGGTAGTGAGCGTCTTCACTCACACTGCAACTTCACCGAGGCCCTCGCCGAGACAGCGCTCAACTCGTTACGCCATTCGTGCAGGTCGGAACTTACCCGACAAGGAATTTCGCTACCTTAGGACCGTTATAGTTACGGCCGCCGTTTACTGGGGCTTCGGTTCAAAGCTTCACGGAATTGCTCCCGTTGACATGTCCCCTTAACCTTCCAGCACCGGGCAGGCGTCAGACCCTATACATCGACTTTCGTCTTCGCAGAGTCCTGTGTTTTTGTTAAACAGTCGGTTGAGCCTTTTCACTGCGGCCTCCTCGAGCTCGGTTCAGCAACTGGTTGCCCAGCCGATCACCTCACTCTACCGAGGCGTCCCTTCTCCCGAAGTTACGGGACTATTTTGCCGAGTTCCTTAGCGAGGGTTCTCTCGCGCGCCTGAGGATACTCTCCTCGTCTACCTGTGTCGGTTTGCGGTACGGGTACCCCCGGACTCGCTAGCGGTTTTTCCTGGCAGCATAGAATCCAGGAACCCGGTTCCGTCTTGCGACTTTCCCGGTCTTACGCCTCTCAGGATTAACGGAGACCCGTACTTAACAAAGTCTCCTCCCTACGGGCTTCGACAGCATAGCCGTTAAGCTGCTCCTTTATCTTCCTGCGTCACCGCATCACTGATAACGTCCGGTCGGTAGTACTGGAATATTAACCAGTTGTCCATCGCCTACGCCTTTCGACCTCGGCTTAGGACCGACTAACCCTGGGAGGACGAGCCTTCCCCAGGAAACCTTAGACTTACGGCGGACTGGATTCTCACCAGCCTTTTCGTTACTCATGCCGACATTCGCACTTCCGTTTCGTCCAGTCGTCCTCACGGTCGACCTTCAACCTAATACGGAACGTTCCCCTACCCCATGCACTCCCCCCAAAGGAGGTGTACATAGCCACGGTCTCGGTGTATCGCTTAGCCCCGTTACATTATCGGCGCAGGTTCGCTTGACGAGTGAGCTATTACGCACTCTTTAAAGGAATGGCTGCTTCTAAGCCAACCTCCTCGCTGTCTAAGCGCCCCCACATCCTTTGCCACTCAGCGATAGCTTGGGGACCTTAACCGGTGGTCTGGGCTCTTTCCCTTTCGACTACGGAACTTATCTCTCGCAGTCTGACTGCTGGACACATAATTCAAACGGCATTCGGAGTTTGATTGGGTTTGGTAACCGGGTGAGGCCCCTAGCCCATTCAGTGCTCTACCTCCGTCTGACTGATTCCAACGCTAGCCCTAAAGCTATTTCGGGGAAAACCAGCTATCTCCAGGCTCGTTTAGCTTTTCACTCCAACCCACAGCTCATCCGAGAATTTTTCAACATTCAACGGTTCGGACCTTCACGCAGTTTTACCTGCGCTTCATCCTGGCCATGGGTAGATCGCCTGGTTTCGGGTCTGAAACATAAGACTATATCGCCCTGTTAAGACTCGCTTTCGCTACGGCTCCGCCTGTTAACGGCTTAACCTTGCCCTATATCTCAAGTCGCCGGCTCATTCTTCAATAGGCACGCGGTCAGACATTCCCCCTAAGGGGCATAGTCCTCCCACTGCTTGTATGCTTACGGTTTCAGGTACTATTTCACTTGCCCTCCAGGCATTCTTTTCACCTTTCCCTCACGGTACTGGTTCACTATCGGTCACCTGGTCGTATTTAGGCTTACGAGATGGTCCTCGCAGATTCCTACGGAATTTCTCGTGTTCCGCAGTACTTGGGAACGCTGCCAAGGAAGTCTGTTTCGCTTCAACTACGGGGCTTTCACCCTCTTCGGCTCGGCTTTCCAGCCGATTCGTCTACAAAACAGATTTCTTACTTCCCTCCTGCTATGCACAACAAGACAGCAACGCCCCACGACACCCCGACCACAACGGATGCATCCTTGACATGATCGAGGTTTAGCCTCTTCCCCGTTCGCTCGCCGCTACTTGGGGAATCGAGTTTCTTTCTTTTCCTGGGGTTACTTAGATGTTTCAGTTCACCCCGTTCCCTTCAAAGCCTTGGCCTCCCCTTTCGAAGAGGTTTCCAGCCAAGATGCTGCAGCATTACCCGCAGCGGGTTGCCCCATTCGGAAATCCACGGATCAAAGCCAGCTAGCGGCTCCCCGTGGCTTATCGCAGCTTGCCACGTCCTTCATCGGCTCCAGGTACCTAGGCATCCACCATAAGCACTGAGTAACTTGTATATCCTCCGGCACTCATTGAAACTGCATTTACCCTGAACTATTCGAATTTCAAAGATCAATTCCTTTACGAGAATCGAGCCCGGCTCGGACGAACCTGCCAATACGGCTCCTGAAGTGGAGCTGATCGGGTTCGAACCGACGACCTCCTGGTTGCAAACCAGGCGCTCTCCCAGCTGAGCTACAGCCCCTCATCGTGATCCGCAATCCAACGGCCCACTTGCGGCCCTCGAGGCCTGACGGCTTCGGGACCGGCCAATGTGGGGCCGGACCGCTTCGCGAGAGCGTGGGCATACCTGGATTCGAACCAGGGACCTCGCGCTTATCAAGCGCGCGCTCTAACCAACTGAGCTATATGCCCAATCGGATCTCGATTCTCTGGTGTCGAGCAAAGTGGAAAGAGCACCCTCTTCCGTCACCTTCTCGACGAGAAATGTTATGAGCTCGAGTGCGAGGACAGGTCCCCTCTGGAGATACAGAGAGGAACAAGTCTCGAGATGGTAGAGAGACATATAATCGGAAGAGTGAGTTCTTCCGGTCTCTCTTGATCTACTCCTTGAAAGGAGGTGATCCAACCGCACCTTCCGGTACGGTTACCTTGTTACGACTTCACCCCCCTTACGAACCACACCTTCGGCAGCTTCCTCCCTTGCGGGTTAGAGAGCCGACTTCGGGTGCAATCCACTCGGGTGGTGTGACGGGCGGTGTGTACAAGGCCCGGGAACGTATTCACCGTGGCATGCTGATCCACGATTACTAGCGATTCCGCCTTCAAGCAGGCGAGTTGCAGCCTGCTATCCGAACTTGGGACAACTTTGGGGATTGGCTCCACCTCGCGGTCTCGCGACCCTTTGTGTCATCCATTGTAGCACGTGTGTAGCCCTGGATATAAGGGGCATGCTGACTTGACGTCATCCCCACCTTCCTTCGGCTTAAGACCGACCGTCCGACTAGAGTCCCCAACTTAATGATGGTAACTAGCCGCAGGGGTTGCGCTCGTTGCGGGACTTAACCCAACATCTCACGACACGAGCTGACGACAGCCATGCACCACCTGTCACCGCGTAAGGATTGCTCCTATCCCAAGCATCTCTGCAAGGTCACACGGGATGTCAAATCCAGGTAAGGTTCTTCGGGTTGCATCGAATTGAACCACATGCTCCACCGCTTGTGCGGGCCCCCGTCAATTCCTTTGAGTTTTAGCCTTGCGGCCGTAGTCCCCAGGCGGAGTACTTAATGCGTTAACGTCGGCACCGAGGTTTGACCCCCGACACCTAGTACTCATCGTTTAGGGCCAGGACTACCGGGGTATCTAATCCCGTTCGCTACCCTGGCTTTCGCGCCTCAGCGTCAGGAATCCCCCAGAATGCCGCCTTCGCCACGGGTGTTCTCCCAGATATCTACGCATTTCACCGCTACACCTGGAATTCCACATTCCCCTAGGATCCTCTAGTTCGACAGTCTCAAAAGCAATTGCTAGGTTGAGCCTAACGCTTTCACTTCTGACTTACCGAACCGCCTGCGCGCCCTTTACGCCCAGTGATTCCGGACAACGCTTGCCCCTTACGTATTACCGCGGCTGCTGGCACGTAATTAGCCGGGGCTTCTTATTCGAGTACCGTCAACAAAATGGCGTTTCTTCCATCCTGCTTTCTTCCTCGACGAAAGAGGTTTACGACCCGAAGGCCTTCTTCCCTCACGCGGCATTGCTCCGTCAGGCTTGCGCCCATTGCGGAAAATTCCCTACTGCTGCCTCCCGTAGGAGTCTGGACCGTGTCTCAGTTCCAGTGTGACCGTACACTCTCTCAAGCCGGTTAACCGTCACTGCCTTGGTAGGCCATTACCCCACCAACAAGCTGATAGTCCGCAGACCCATCCCCAAGCCATAGCATGAAACAGAGGCCATGGTTTTCCCTCGCCACCTTCGTGACGGGAGCTTATCCGGTATTAGCAGCCCTTTCGGGCTGTTATCCCGGTCTCGGGGGCAGGTTGTCTACGTGTTACTCACCCGTGCGCCACTCAGTAACTCCAGCAAGCTGGAGCCACTCCGTTCGACTTGCATGTATGATGCATGCCGCCAGCGTTAGTCCTGAGCCAGGATCAAACTCTCCATGGTCAAAAATTTACGCACTCAGTCCAGATCTCTCTAGACCAAACACATGCTTTCTTGAATCCATCTCAAGCAATCAGATGCCCTCAAAGCATCCTCAAAGGTTTCCTGGCCCCACACATCGAGCTCATATTTGATTTTAAAAGATCGTGAATACCGGC
>JAJFLN010000681.1 GCA_021772705.1 Candidatus Cloacimonadota bacterium
TGACCGAACTCGTCACTTTGTAATCTCCTGTCACACCGACGTCAATTGGGGTTGAAAGGGGTCGATGACCCCTTGCTGGAGCTCGGGGCAAAGCCCCGATTCAAAGACTCAGGCAGGGGCGCCGCCCCTGACCCCACCAAAGGGTCCAGACCCTCTGGACTCCCTTTTGACCGAACTCGTTACTTTGTAATCTCCAGTCACACAGACGTCAAATGGGGTTGCGAGGGGTCGATGACCCCTTGCTGGAGCTCGGGGCAAAGCCCCGATTCAACAGCTTTTGGCAGGGGCTCTTCTTAGATAGCCTGGACTTCCAGCTCGAGCTGCATCTGCTGATCGTCGCCGCTGGTGAGTGTGACCCGCTTTCTGTTGCTCACAACCACTTCGCTGTCGACTCGGCGGGTCCGGACCCTTCTGACACCGCCGGCGTCGGGGACAATCCTCCAGGAACGGCACTGGACGTCGAGTTGGATGGTGCCGTCGGCACGCTGGATGGGATTCACTCTGAGGTTCAGACCTCTGTCGTCCTGCTTGACCCGGATCAGGGCATCCTCGCCTGCCCGGGAGATGAGCCTCGGCGAGGCGATGACCTGCTGGCTGCCATCGCTTTCCTTTTCGATGACCGAGAATTCCATCAGCATGGCCGTGGCGGGTTCGCTGGGCCGGGAATCGAGGCGACGGGCCTTCTGCTCCAGCAGGTTGACCACCATGGGATGCCCCGAGACGGTGAGCTCGTTTCTGTCCACGTCGACTTCCATGTTCAGTGGGGTTCGCACGTCGGCGAACTGCCTGGCGAGCTGGCTGGCGGCGGCGGTCACTCGGCCCTTCTCGAAGAGGATCTTCCTCTCGATGATTTCCGAGTCCGCCGCAGCGGCCTGGGTCAGGGTGGTGAACAGGACTGCGGCAGCGATGAGATGACGGTACATTGGGTTCCTCCAGTAAGGTTTCCATCGTTCATCGGTAAGAGATGGGGGATCGCTTATACTTGGAAGCGAATTCAGGTGACGGAGGAGACCAAGACAGCCGAGAGTGGCGGTATTCCCTGGTTCCACAGTGGTGACGTGGACGGGTTCTTCGGGCTGTCGTACCTTCTGGTGGCCGCAGTGATGCTCTGGGCAGACAGATCCCCCAGGGGATCGGCGCACTGAGCGGACGGTCTGGCGATGGTCACTGACGGCTCCTGGCCTTCAGGCCCGCCGCCAGAGCATCGAAGAGGCTCAGGGCCTGCTCGACAGCCTGCTCGTCGGTCCGTGGGAGCTCCGACATCCCCCGTACCACCACCTCCAGACCACTGGCCTCCGGCGTGACCTTGTGGCCCCAGACGTTGATCTCCACGTCGTGGACGATCCGGGCAATCTCGAGGAGGACTCGTTCAGGCTCCTCTATCCGGCCAAGCAGCGTCTCGAATAGCGACAGGTTCCGTCCTCGTCCCAGGACCGCGAAGGGCACCTCGAAGGTCATCCCTTCCTCGATCCGCTTTCCCCGAGGAAAGAACCGAAACACCGCCTCCGGGTCCAGATGGCGCTTGATCAGCCAGATGCTGGCCGCCTTGTCAGCCTCCATTCCACCTCTCCAGGTGCTGAACAGATGGTCCTTCGGCAGAGGCACCACCTTCGGAGGAGCCGCCTGGAGCTTCCCGAAGAGGCAGATCACCATCGCCAACACTAACCAGCCCGACGGCGTCCCACGACACCGCCCCCGCAGCGAGTTATCCACATTCAACCTCCTCCATACAAATGACGCGCTTTTCAGGGCCTTTCGACGCGCGTCATAAATGCGTCATTTTGCGTCATAACTTTACTGACTCAAGAGCCTGAAGCCTTCACCCTTCCGCCCGCTTTCCGGCGTGAAAGACCACGCCTTCGAAGAAGGCCTTCACCGCGTCATGAACCTCCCGGGAGTCCGGCCTCAGCTCAGGACCGTCAAAGACGACGCAGCCGTCATGAAGGAATGCCAGACGATCGCAGAGGTCCAGGGCCCTCCGCCTGTCGTGACTCACGAACAGCACCGCCACGCCCTGCTCCCGGCAGATAGCCCGCACCTCCGGTCCCAGGCGGTCCGCCATCGGCTCGTCCAGACTCTTGAAGGGTTCGTCCAGCAGCAACAGCCTCGGGCTGGGGCAGAGGGCCCGGGCGATGGACAGCCGCTGCTGCTCCCCGCCGGACAGCCGCTCCGGACGGGCGTCCTCCCTCCCCTCCAGACCCATCAGGGATATCCATCTGTCGCAAGCATCGGACTCCACACCAGATACTCCGGTGAGGACGAATGAGAGGTGCTGCCTCACGGTCATCTGGGGCCACAGCGCCAGTCCCTGGAAGACCATGCCCACCCGCCGCTTCTCCGGGCGCAAGCAGTAGCCAGGGGTGGACGCCGTCACCCCCTCTATCCGGATCTCACCGGAGTCTACCTGCTCCAGACCGGCGATCAGCCGCAGCAATGTCGTCTTGCCAGCTCCCGTGGCGCCCAGCAACCCCAGGAACTCTCCTTTCGAGAGGCGAAGGGAAGCGTCGAAGAGCACACTCCGGCCATCCCGGCGGATTCCAACCCGCTCCACTTCGAGAGCCAGAGGGTTCACGACGCCTCCCGTCTTGCCAGCCAACCACCCAGAGCAGCCAGCCCGACCGTGCCGCCCAAGACGAGCAGTATCGCCGCCGCCAGCAGTGAATCGAAACCGTAATGAACCATGTTGAAGAGCCTCACGCCAAGAGGACTGATGCCAGGAGGAGTCATGAGCAAGGCCACGTCCAGATTTCCCAGGCTGAAGGCCGCGGCCACGAAACCCGAGGCCAGTACGGAGAGCCGAATTCGAGGCCAGACGATGCCGGCCAGAAATCGCCTCTCTCCGCACCCCGACACTCGGGCGGCCTCCTCCTCGTCCTTCCCCACGGAAGCACAGCTGACGGTGGAGATGGCCCAGGCCAGAGGAGCATAGCGGAGTCCCAGAGCCAGGGCCAGCCCCAGTGACTTTCCATAGAAGGTCAGGGATCCGTCGACCTCCGCCAGGAAGCTCACCTGCGATACGGCCAGAACGGCCTCGGGAATCGTAAAGCCGACCAGCGCCGCCCCGCCGTAGAGTCCGCCCAGAATGGAGGGCCGGCCCCAATGCCACGCCAGGGCCATGATCAGCCCGGCGAGGGCCGCCACCAGACCGGCTCCGACGGCGACCCGCGAGCTCGCCAGAGCATCAGGCCAGAGAATCGACCCGGCCTCGACCAGAGTCCCGAGACTCTCGATCCTCAGCAGAAGCGCCAGGATCGGCACGCCTCCGGCCAGGAACAGAAGCACCGAGACGAGGACCGTGCCGCGCGGCCCATCGAACCACCCAGTCAGGTCTGGTGATCGCCCGGGTACCCCGGGCCGGCGAGTCACCACCCAGGCCAGGGCCCCGCCCCCGATCAGCGCCGAGATGAGGGTCACTGGTAGCGCGGCGGCCGCCGCCGCCGGCGCATCGCCACTGGCGCTGAATCGGGCCATGACTTCCACAGCTTGTACGTGGACTCGGAAGTGCTCCGCCACCCCGTAGTTCCCGGCAGCCAGGGCGACGATGACAGCTCCCGCCGCGACGGTCCAGGGCATGAGAGCGGGTATGACCACGGCCCGGAAAGCACCTCGAGGACCTCTGGCCAGCAGAGCCGCCTCCAGCTGATGCCTGTCCACGTCCTGACAACCTCGCGCCAGCAAGAGCATCACCACGGGACTGAGGGCCAGACCGAGCACGACTCCGGCTCCCTGGGCGGAGTACAGAACTGGCCTCAGAGCCAGGAGTACGCCTCCAGGGGCCACGAGAGATGACCAGCCGATGGCGTGCAGATGAGGGGGTACAGCCATGAAGCCCAGGGCCAGCAAGGCCAGCGGACGACGGCCTGAAAACCGGGCAGCACCGAGCATCGCTCCCGCTGGTACGCCAACCACCAGGGCGGCAGCCAGGGCAAAACCGGTCACCTCCAGGGAACTGGCAAGTAGCCGGGCGTGACGAGCCGTATCCCCCACGACGAACTCCGCCAGAGTGGCCCGGGAGAGGAGCCAGAGCAGCGGCACCACCAGAGCGGCTGATGGAATCGCAGCCAGACCGGTCAGCGTGAAGGGGATCACGACTACTCGCTTTCAGACACGGGCGATCCGGTCCAGCCGATCCCAGATAGCGTCGATCCATTTCCGGTGCTGGTGCTTCATCAGGCAAGAACGGAGGCAGGTGACGGAGTCCCCCTGGAACTCGACTCCCTGGGCGGTCCAGCTGGACTCGACCTGCGTCACCGGCACCTCGATGAGAGCCAGATGCAAGTCGTGGCGAGCAGCCTCGTCGAAAGTCCGCCGTGACTCCTGGGATATGGCGTGCGACGTCCCGGCTCTCGGCGCCCAGAGGACGATGTCCAGCTCCGGTTCGACCCAGGTCAGGAAACGTTCATCGGACTCGAGGCGGCCATGGAGTTCCAGGGCGGCCCGGTGGCAATCTTCCAGGCCCGAGGCCAGCTCCCCTCCGGGCAGGAGAGGCATCACTCTCTGAGTCGCCCAGAGCGCCACGGCGGAGGCGCCGGCCCGGGAGCACTCGAGACTGATCTCCCCCAGGTGCAGCTCGGCGGAGGTGAAGTACGTGTAGGGCGAGTCATGCTTGTAGTGCGATCCCACTGCCGGGTCCCGGAATAGAACGCAGCCGCACCCATAGGGCTGAAGCCCGTGCTTGTGGG
>JAJFLN010000682.1 GCA_021772705.1 Candidatus Cloacimonadota bacterium
AGCATATATGGCACTGATATCGTATCTACACGGAAAAACACAAAACGCTGAGATGCGGCATGGAAACAGGGTGTCTCATGATCTATGACGCAGTGCGGCGATCAAGATGGGCACGACTGGACCCGAACTCGCCAGGCGAACCTGCTGGGTCGGGTGACCTCTCGGAGTTCGGGTCCAGTCGTGTGTCCCCGGATCTCATGAGCCGAAGGGCGGCCCATCAACAGATGGCTCGGGGCGAAAAGGGGGGGGGGAGCTTGCTCCAGCGCAAGATCATGAGAAAGCTGCATCCCTCCGACCCCCATCCCTCTGTTCGGCCGTAAATGCCATGTTCCGATAGACATGATGGAGCCCGGGCGGAGCGGGGGCTGAGTAGGCCTGTTGTCTGGTCCGTGGAATCCGCCGGGAGGAGTCCCCCACTTGAATCGGATTGAAATCGCCCCCTCCATCTTGAACGCCGACCTGCTGCAGTTGAAGGGGCAGCTCGGGCGACTGGAGAAGGCCGGACTGTCGATCCTCCATCTGGATGTGATGGACGGTCACTTCGTGCCTCCCTTGACCTTCGGCCCTCCGCTGGTGAGCTGCCTGTCCCGGGCCACAAGTGTCTTGCTCGAGGCCCACTTGATGGTGGATCGCCCGGAATCACTCATCCGGGACTTCGCCGAGGCGGGCTGCAAACGGGTGATCGTCCACGTCGAGGCCACCCGGCATCCGCACCGCCTGCTGGGCGCCATTCGGGAGCTGGGTGTCCAGGCCGGGGTGGCTCTCAATCCGGGCACGCCTCTCGGGGCCATCGACCCCTGTCTTCACCTGGCGGACCTGATTCTGATCATGACCGTCAATCCCGGCTGGGGAGGACAGAGCTTCATCCCCGAGAGTCTCGACAGGGTTCGCCAACTCAAGGGTCGTCTCGACGAGCGGGGCCTGACCCCCCACATCGAAGTCGATGGCGGGGTCAACGAGGAGACCATCGGCGATCTGGTCGATGCGGGAGCCAACCTCTTCGTCGCCGGTACGGCTGTCTTCGGTGGAGACAACCCGGCTCGGAGATTCCGGAGCCTGACGCGCACTGCTCGGGACCGGGCCATTCAGCGTGGAAAGGGAGCCGGTTCGGGCCGGAAGAAGACTGAATGATGAAGGATCCAGTGAAACTCAGAGAGAAGAAGCTCCAATCCCGGCTCGAGTCCCTGATGCGCATCGCCCGGACTGACTCCGGCCGCCGAACCTCCGTCCTGAGGGCTCTGGCCAGGCTCTGCCGCCGAAACGGACGGGTGGGCCAGGCCCGGCGCGTTCTCGATCACCTCCTCCACCAAGATCCCCTCGACCTGCAAGCCCTGCTGGAGATGATCCGGCTCCAGCTCGACTGTGGCGAGACCCGCAAGGCACTGGCGCTCTGCCATTCTCTGCAGCGGGGATTGCCGGGAATGGAGATTCTCCATTCCCTGGAAGTGCGAACCCTGGAGATGATGGGCAACCGCCCGCGTCTGATTCAGGGGCTCCAGGCCTATCTCGGCAGGTTTCCCGAGAGGCCTCGAGTCAGGTTCCGTCTCGCCACCTGTCTGGAGGCTTGCAGCCGGCCCGCCGAAGCTCTCGAACAGTACGAGAGCCTTCTGGAGGGGGGCTATCAGCTCTCACGAGTTCACCATCGCATGGCCGGCATTCAGTACCGGACAGGCAACCTGAAGCCCGCCCTGGCCCACTTGCTCGAGGCCGAGAGGCTGGAGCCCGGCCGGGCCCGGGTGAGAGAGGGAATTGCCCGGATTCACTACGCCGAGGGTGACTACCTGGCCGCCAGGGATGCCGCCCTGAAGCTGCTGGAAGTGACCCCCGGCAGCGAGGACGCCCACCGGCTCATGGCCCGGTCCGCTTTCGGGGCTGGCGACTACGAGCGGGCTGCCGATTCCTACGAGTTCATTCTCGAGAGGAACCCGGATGCCACCGCCGAGCGGCGAGAGCTGGCCGAGGCGTTGTACTTCTCCGGTGACCATCGTGATGCAGCCACCGAATTCCGCAAGGTTCTGAAGATGGAGCCCAAGAACGGCGTCGCCCACTTCCGGCTCGCCGAGATTCTCCACGAGGCCCACTTCGGCGATCAGGCGGAGTGGCATTACAAGGCAGCCCGTGAACTGATGCCCGATGCCCTCTCACCCTTGCAGCGCCTGGGCGATCTGGCGCTCAAGTCCCACAAACATCGAGAGGCCCTGACCCACTTCCTTCGCTGGATGATGCTTGATCCGGCCAATCCCGGGGTTCACCTGGGTCTCGGCAAGGCATACCGGATGCTCCGGGAGGTCTCCTCGGCACGCCGTCATCTGCAGAGGGCGGAGGAGCTGGGAATCCCTGATACCGACGTCTTCCACGAACGGGCCCTGCTGGAGCGGTCCTGCGGGCGTTCGACCCTGGCCCTGGCCTATCTGGAGTCCGCCCTGTCCATTACCTCCAATTCTCGCCTTCGCGCCCTGCTGACCCACGAGGTCCGGGAGATCCATCGTGACCGGACCCGGCGCCGGGCCGAAGCTGAGGCGGAAGCTTCCCGAAGCCGACAGGTCTGGAAGAAGCTGGCCTGAGAATCCGCATTCGGGTCCGATGGAGCCGGCCGTCAGGTGGCTTGAGCGGGATGCCTCCAACGTAATACCGCTCGCCCTACTATGGATGCCCGCATCCAGGACGGATGAATGGCCGAGTTTTCCCGATCCGTTCGTCCTACTATGGATGCCCGCATCTAGGACGACTGAATGGACGTGTTTTCCCGATCCGTTCGTCCTACTTTGGATG
>JAJFLN010000683.1 GCA_021772705.1 Candidatus Cloacimonadota bacterium
CCGGGGAGAAGGCCCGGCCTTCGATCAGCTTCAGCCTGTCGCCGGCGATGGTGAGACTCATGGGTGTGACGCCCCGGATGGGAACGTTGGTCTCTCCACCGTCCACCTTGGTTCTGCGGACGGCGAGATAGAGCTCGCTGGCCGCCATGGGCCAGCCCCTGGAATCGAGGACCACCTCGGGGGTCTCCATGATGAGAAGTCTGGCCTTCTCTTTCTGGAATGCGCTCTCTCCCTCCGAGGTGGCTCCGGGCCTCATGAAGACTGCGACATCCGCCCGTCCCCCTTGCGCGTAGAGTCCGGAGAAACCCTGCTGCAGAGCCAGGACACCGGCGATGACGGCGACCGTGGCGCCGATGCTGATGCTGGTCAGAAGTGTCGAAGGCCAGCGGACCAGCAGACTGTAGAAGTTGTAGAGCAGGGGGGGCATGGCGACCTCAGACCTCCGCCCTCAGGGCGTCGATGCACTGGAGTTGCCTGGCTTGCCAGGCTGGAAAGAGGCCGGCCGCCACACCGATGCCCAGGGCCAGTCCCAGGCCCAGCCCGATGGTCTGGGGGGTGACGACGAAGGTCGGCAGGACCGTGCTGAGGCTGGCGGCCATGGAATCGGCCGTCGCCAGAGCCGCCCCGATTCCCAGGGTGCCGCCAATGGCGCAGATGGTGACGGACTCGAAGAGGAGTATCCCGAAGGTCACCCCATCGGTGAACCCCAGAGACTTCAAGATCCCGATCTCGTGGAACCGCTGACGAAACGACAGCAGCATGGTGTTCAGAACAGCCAGAACGATGGCGAAGAGGACGCCGCCGCCGATGGAGTTGATGAATATCGGAACGCTCCCGAGCATGGTCACGAATTGGCGCTGAAACTCGGCCTCCGTGGTGGTCTGTACCCGCAGGGGGCCGGCGTCGAAGAGGGCATCGACCTTCGCCGACGTGGCACCCGTGTCGGCCCCGGGGGAGAGTCGCAGCACGTAGACTCCCACTCCCTCAGGCCCGTCGGCCGTCCCGGAGAGAATGGATTCGTGGAGATACTTGTAGTGAAACCAGAGCGTATTGTCATCCACGTTGGAGCTCCGGGACTTGTAGATTCCAGCCACGGTGAACTCCCAGGGAGTCCCGTCGCTCCTGGGAAAGATGGTGCCGATCATGGGGATCTTGTCGCCCATCTTCCAGCCATACTTCTTTGCCAGGCCGACTCCGATGAGACACCGGGTCGGGGCGGAGAGGAACTCGGACTCGCTGCCCTCGACCAGGTCCACTTCCGGATAGGCTTCCAGGAACCGATCGGCGTCGACGCCGAACTGGGCGAAGAAGTTGGAAGGCTCCTGGAAGTAGGCGCCGAACCACTGGAGCTTGCAGACCCGTTCCACTCCCTCGACTGCCTCGATCTTGCTCTGGTAGGCCAGAGGCAGGTCGACGAAGAGGCTGACGGCGGACTGCACGATGAGCCGGTTGCTGGCCGAGGCCGCCACGCCCGCCTCGAGGCTGACCAGGACGGTCCGGAGGAAGCAGAGAAGGAAGACCGCCACCGACAGGGACGCAATGGTGAGGAAGGTCCGGAGCTTGTGCTCCTTCAAGTTCTCGTAGATGAGGACCCAGGGCACGGCTCACTCGCCGGCCCGAGCCGGCTCCTCCTGGGCGTGAACGATGCGGTCCACCTGACCCTTGTCGAGATGAATGACAGCGCCGGCCCGATCCGCGGCCCGGGGATCGTGGGTTACCATCAGAATGGTCTTGTCGAAGTCCCGGTTGAGCTGGGCCAGAATGTCCAGAACGGAGTCCGCCGATGTCCGGTCCAGTTCGCCCGTCGGCTCGTCGGCCAGGATGACCGTCGGGTCCATTGCCACGGCCCGGGCGATGGCCACCCGCTGCTCCTGCCCGCCGGAAAGCTGACGAGGCCTGTGGTGGACCCGATCTCCCATGCCCACCAGCTCCAGCGCCTTCAGGGCTTGCTCCTTCCGGCGGGCCTTGGTGATGGGCAACAGCTGAAGGGGCAGCATCACATTCTGGAGAGCCGTCAGCACCGGGATCAGGTTGAAGGACTGGAACACAATGGCAATGTTATCCGCCCGGAATCGGGACAGCCCCGTGGCGCCCAACGCCGACAGATCCGTGCCGTTGACCCGCACTGTCCCCGCATCGGGGCGATCCAGTCCGCCAACCAGGTTCAGGACCGTCGACTTCCCCGAACCGGAAGGTCCCATCAAGGCGTGGAAAGAACCGGCCGGCACCTGGAGGTCGAAGTCGTCCAGAGCATGAACCGTCTCGCTGCCCCGGGTGTACAACCGGGTCACGTTCTTCAACTCGATGATTGGCTCGGACATCGCGGGTTCCCTTCCTGTGCCGGAGTCGCCTGGATCTCGGCCCAGGTGCCTCCGGGCCGTCGATGGCCACGTTAGCATGATAGGACCCGCGCAAGAATAACTACGCAGTTTCGCATCCCATCTTCAGGCCATCTTCGGCCGCTCCTCAATCGCGGAATCCTCGACGTAGCCCACTACGCCTCCGGTCCCGTTCACTCGAACCAGCCGAATCTGACCCAATCTGGGCGCGACTTCTGCGCATTTATTCCTGCGAGGCCCCTTAGCCCTCAAGGGTGCCGGTCTCTCGTGATCCTGCTCTCGGACAGTCTTCTTCCCGTTCGCCTACTATGGATGCCTGCATCCAGGACAACTGAATGGCCGCGTTTTCCCGATCCGTTCGTCCTACTATGGATGCCCGCATCCAGGACGACTGAATGGCCGAGTTTTCCCGATCCGTTCGTCCTGAGCCATCTGTCGAAGGACCTGTCGGTGCTCCAACGGCCCCCCTTCGACAAGCTCAGGGTGAACGGATGACGGTTGCACCCGACACTCATCCAGGCTGGCTTGCATGGTGGAACCCAATGTAGAATCGACCGGGGAGAGATTGTTGACGGTCGATCCGGGGCGGCGGCATCGATGGGGAATGGAAGCATAAAGCTCTCACGCAGTTTGACAAGACTGGGCCTGGCAAGTGTCCTGGTCTACTCCGTGCAGTCCGGCGTGATCGGGCCGGAGGCCAGGCTTCAGAGTGTCCTGCTCGCTGCCTCGGTTCTGATCCTCACTCTTGCCAGGCTCTTGCGGGCCGAGAGCTTTCGTCCCGCTCCTCCGGGCCGCCGGGATCTGCCCGTCCTCTTGATTCTGTTGGTGCTGGCGCTGTTCTTCCGTCTTCATGACCTGGCCGTCTGGCCTCCGGGACCAACGGCGGACGAGGGAATCAACGGGAAAATCGTACTCGACATCCTGGACCAGAAGGTCCTCGATGGCGTTCTCACTTCCCATGTCCAGGGCGAGGAGTCCGGGACGTTCTTCCTTCAGGCATGGGTCTACGATCGCCTCGGACCCGGGCTGGGTGCCTTCCGGCTGCCCTCGGCGATCGCCGGCGCCCTGATGATCCCGCTGGCCTACCTGTTGATGCGGCAGTTCTGTGGAGTCGCTGCGTCGCTCGTCCTCTGCCTGCTCCTCGCCGTGGACCCGGTTCAGCTCTACTTCAGCCGGCTGGGCAACAGCATCATCTATGCCTCGACGATGCAGGTCATGGTCTGGCTCGCGCTCTGCCGCGTGGCTCGTGAGGCCAGCATTCCAAACCATCTGCTGGCCGGGTTCTGTCTCCTCGTTGGCCTTCAGGGATATCCAGCGTTCCGGCTGGTTGCCATTACGAGCATTCTCGTTCTGACCTGCCTGGCCATCATGGATCGAGGCCAGAGCCACGGCAGCCGCATCGTGGGAGTCGGGCAGTGCATCCTGTTCCTGGTCCTGTTGAACCTGCTTGGAGAGGTGCTGAACTTGCCGGGCCGTTTCTTCTGGGATCCGGACTGGATGTGGTTGGTAAGCACACCGCTTCCGGGCAGAACCTTGCTGCTCCAGGCCGCCGGGGGGCTCTTCCTGGTCTGGCTGCTGGTCTGCCTTCGAAACGGCACCGATGGCAATCCCTGGAAGGGACTGCACGTCGCCGTCTTGGTCGTATTGCTTCCCATGTCCACGCTCTTCTCGGCAGTTTCCTTCGAGCACTACGTGATCCGCCTCCAGGACCAGACCATCCTGTCCATGCCCTGGGGAAATGCGGTCTATGGTCTGATGCAGCAGGCCCAGCGGGTGGCAGGCCTGCTGACGGGACGGCAGCTACCTCATCCCATCGTGTGGGGCCTCCAACCGCTGGTTCTGGCCCTCTTCTGGTTTGGCGTCCTGACCCTGATTCTGGGATCTCTACGATTCCTGCTCCGGCGACACCGCCCCGTCACTGCCTCGGGTACGGATCTGGAAGAGCCGGAGGACAGGCTGATCTGCTGGCGTCAGGCGCTCGTTTTCCTGGCCTTCGTTCTCTCGGGAATCCTGTCGCCACTCGCGGTCTCGGTTGAGGCGGAGCACGCTCGCCGATTCGTGCTCCTGACGGTTCCAGTCTATCTGATTGCCAGCATGGGGCTTCACAGCGTTGTCTCATTGCTCTCGGATCCCCGGGGGGAGGAGGCCCGGCCTGGCAAGCTGATGCTCCTTGGAGTGGCTGGAGTCTTGTTGCTCTCCATGTATCGCTCACACGGGAGCGTGTCGCAGATCCTGGATGAAACTCCTCCGGAGGTCAAGAACCTGCAAGCTGCCATCGAACTGGGCCGGGAAGCCGCGATCCTGATGCCCGATTCTCAGATACGCTACCCCCTGCTCCCGGAGTTGATGGGCTACTCCCCGGAGTGCCAGTTTCTGATAAGAGATTCCGGGATACCCATGACGATGGGGTTGAATCCGTTTCCAATCAACACTCCCCTGCAGCCCCTCAGCTTCATCCTCCTCCAGGACAGCTGGCTGACTCTCCTGTCCCGGTACTTTCCCCGGGGTAAGCTCGAGCGGTGGTCCAACAGGAAGGGCAGCAGGAGACTCAAGCGTTACGTCGTCGATGCGCAGCAGGCGCTGAAGTATCGAGGACTGCGCCTGACGATCCTGTTCGATGGAGATCCGACCACCCACGATGTGCCCGGGGTGGACCTGCAAGAAATGAACCTCCCCCCGGAGTGCGAAGCCCGGTGGGACGGTGCGATCTATGTGCCCCGTTCGGGTTACTGGCAATTCGACTTGAGAGGGGAGGGCAAGCTTGGCCTGAAGGTGGGCGGCGCCTCGGGCCGAGTGCATCCGGGAACGGCCTTCATCTGGGCCTACTTCACCGAGGGCTGGCACCCGTTGGAGGCTTATCAGGCCTCGTCGGATCGAGCCCTCCCATCCTGCGGCCTGTACTGGAAACGGGGGAGCGGCGGCGGACTGAAGCCGGCGCCGTGGGAGAACTTGCTCCGGATGTTGCCTCCTGAAGAGGCGCTCCAGGCCCGGCCGGCGGCGTCCCTCGTCAATGTCATCAGGAAATCCCAGCAGCGGTACTTCACCTGGCACGACGAGGAGATTCGCGTCACCGATATCCTGTTCTCAGGGAAGAAGATCTATTCCACGAGCCTGGACGGCAAAATGCTCCTCCGGAGACGCTCCAATGGCCAGACGGATACTGCCTGGCGAGGCGTCCACTGGCCAGAGGACTTGCGAGAAGAAGCAGCCATGGATCTGCCCCCTTCGGAGGTGCAACGACGATCCCTGGCGCTGGCAGCCGACGGCACCATTCTGGTCGTTGACGGCTTCACAGACCGGATGATGGTCCTCGATCCCGAGGGACTCGTGAAGAGTGTGGTCCACCTGGCCTCCGGTTCCCATGCCCTGCTGAGCGCCGGCTATGACGATCAAGCCAACCAGTTCTTGGTTGCCGATTCGAAGGCTTCGGCCATCCATCGGATCACGCCGGAGGGCCTCCGGCTGCCTGACTGGAAGGTTCCTGGAGTGTCGGCCGTGGCCGTGTCACCCGGAGGGGGGCCCATCTTCGCGGCCTCGCCCACTATAGGAGCGATCGTGATGCTCGACCGGGAAGGGCATCGGATGGCCGACTGGCGTTGCGTGGAGCTGACTTCCCTGACCCGCATCGCGGCGGACTCGGCGGGACAGGTCTATGTCCTGGGTCCCAGGGGAAACCTGAGAGGTTACACTTCCCAGGGTGAGGTCTTCGTCGTCCGGGAGACGATCGACAGTAGTCGTCACCGCATCGATTCGATCCTGCCACTGTCGTTCTCGGCTCCAGCCCCCCGTGTCCTCCGGATCGGGTCCGATGAGGCCGACGGGTACTTCCTGACCACCTACGACATCACGCCGGCCTGGAGCGAGCGCTGGTCGTCGATTCCGGCAGAGACTCTCCGCGGCAAGGGCGATGCGCCCAGCCACGGGCCCTTCGAGACGCCTGCTCCGCAGGCTCCTCAGG
>JAJFLN010000684.1 GCA_021772705.1 Candidatus Cloacimonadota bacterium
CGAAAGCCCCCCAGCCGAAGACCCCACCAATCCCCCCCGCTCCCGCCGTTCCCCCAAGAAGACCGACTGACCTCGCCCGCCTACAACTCCAAGACCTTCCGCGCCATCGACGACAACCCATGCTCCCCCAGCTGGTCAGCGCGAACCCAGCAGCGCTGTTTCCCCGTCTCCCGCGCCCGGCCCGTCGCCAGGGCTGCCCTGATGGCATGTAACGAAATGCGGCGATGGGTAATGCTGTGTTGCACCACTCCCAGCTTTTCGCCGGGCTCGATTCGTAGGTCGTACTTTGCCTCCAGGGCGGCGGGAAGATCGGCAGGTCCGCAGTCGGCCCAGGGTAGCTCCCACATCCCCTCGAAGAGACCCGGCGAGGCGCTTCGAACCAGCAGGAATGCTCCGTCCAGTTCGATCCGGGCGACGGACCAGTGAACCCGGACCTGCTTCTTGCCCGCTGGCCGTCGGGGGTAGTTCTGTGGATCTCCCTCCTGCCGGGCCAGGCACAGGGAGGCGACGGGGCAGACGCCGCAGTTCGGCTCCCTGGGGGAACAGACCGTGGCTCCCAGCTCCATCATGGCCTGGTTGAAGTCCCCGGCCGACTTTGTATCGAGCAGATCCTGGGCTAGTGCCCAGAGATGCTTGCGGTTGGCGGTGGTGCGGTCGTCCCCGGGAAGTGCCTCGAGGCGGCTGAGGATGCGGGCCACGTTTCCATCCAGGACGGCATGGGGCAGCCCGAAGGCGATGCTGGCCACCGCCGCCGCCGTGTAAGGGCCGATCCCGGGCAGGTCCGAGAGGGTCTGGTGGCTGTCAGGCAATCGGCCGCCGTGGCGCTCCACCATGGCCCGGGCGGCCCGGTGCATGTTCCGGGCCCGGGAGTAGTATCCCAGGCCCGTCCAGAGGGCCATCACCTGGTCTTCCGATGCCTCCGCCAGATCCTTGGGGGTGGGGAAGCGAGCCAGGAACCGCTCGTAGTAGGGGATGACTGTTGAGACCTGGGTCTGCTGAAGCATCACCTCCGAGATCCAGATCTCGTAGGGATCCCGGGTTCGACGCCAGGGGAGATCCCGGCGGGTCTTCCTGTACCAGGTCAGGAGCAGTCGACGGAATGGGACTCTGGAACGAGAGGGAGGCATCCTGAATCGGGCCCTGTCAGGCTCCCTCACCGCTGTCGAGAGTGGCCCTGGCCAGGAAGGCGATCCGATCCAGTCCGCTGGACAGGCCGTCCAAGGCCTCTCTGGCTGACTTCTCGTTTCCGGTCTGAAAGTCGATGAGGGCCTGAACGAGGCAGGCCTGGCGGTTGCCGGATTGACGTTCCAGGACCTGTCCGGCGTGTTCTGCGGCGCCATCCCGATCGCCGGAGTGAAACAAGGCTTCCGCCAGCCCGCTGCGGGCAGGAATGAAATCGGGTCTCAGGGAGAGGGAGTATTGCAGCTCGTCCCGGGCCTGATCGTAGAGCTCTTCCTCCAGGAACAGCTGGCCGATGAGCTGATGAGATCGGTGGAAGTCGTTCCTCATGGCCACGGATCGCTTGAGCATCATGTAGGCCTTCAGCTTCAAGCGCATGCGGATCAGGACCTCCGCCATCTCGGCCATCTGCCTGTAATCTTCCGGCGAGGCGCTCTCGGCCTGATCGACGGCTTGCTGGGCTCCCTTCGTGTCTCCCTCCTCGATCATGAGGCGGGCTCGCTCCAGGTGGACCGTGGCGTGTTTCGGGTCCGCTCCGGCGGCGATGGCCAGCTCCTTCAGGGCCTTCTTCCGGTCTCCCTTTGCGGCCAGGGTCCGGGCGGCGCCGAGCTTCCCCTCGGCGCTGTGAGGGAAGTCCTTGGCTATGCTCTCGAATGCAGCCAGGGCCGCCCCGTGATCCTGCGCCTCCAGGGCTCGCTTGCCCGCTAGACAGCGGAGGGAGAGCTCCTTGGGGTGGGTCTCCAGACCGTCATCGATCCAGGTCCCGGCCGCCTCCAGGTCCCCCCGTTCCATGTGAATCTCGGCGACCTGGATGAAGGTCGTCGGATCCTCCCGGGAGAACTCGAGCCCCTTCTCGAGAAGCGCTGCGGCCTTCTGGCTCTCGCCGATCTCCCGGAGGGCCATGGCCAGGCCATTGATGGTGTAGATGTCCCTCGGGTTGAGCTTCAGGGCATTGCGATACTGCTGGATGGAAACGGACAGGTTGCCCTCGCGCTGGAAGACCCGGCCCAGCAGAAAGTGGGTGTAGAAGTCACGGGAACCGGAGGCGATGATGTTCTGCAGGATCTGCTTCGCCGGCCTGACTTTTCCCAGCTCCAGCAGGACGAAGGCGTACTTGTTGATGGCCCTCGTCGCGTGGGGGTTCTCCTGAATGTAGGACTCCAGCACCTCCCGGGCCTTGAGGAGCTGGCCGGCCTTGATGAGCGTGAGGGCCTTCCGGTACTCCTTGCTCTCGTCCCGGCCGGGGTCACTCTCTTCCTGAGATACGGGTGGTTCTTTGGCCATGGGCCTGGTTCAGCTCTTCTTCACCGGTTCGTAGAGGCCGAAGGCGAGGCGGCAGGTCTCGGATGTACCGTACTTGAGCTGGTAGATGTGCCGTGCATAGAGCGCCGCCGATCCGCCGGCAGCCAGGGCTGCGGGTAGCGAGATCAGCAGGACTGTGGCCGGT
>JAJFLN010000685.1 GCA_021772705.1 Candidatus Cloacimonadota bacterium
CGTCCCGGTCGAGGAACACACCGACCTGCCTTGGGTTCGCCATGGAAACCAATTCTAGCAGAAAGAGGCCGATGGACCTGGATCTTGATCGATCCTCTGGAAATCCCCAGAACTGGACGTGTTGGAGGTGAACATGGCCGCTTGAAGCGCCTGGGCCGTCACGGCATCAGGTGCCAGCCGTGACGTCCTCAATGGCGCGGATGAGCTCGTCCGGGTCGAGAGGCTTCGGCATGGCCATGCTGGCGTACTGCTCCGCCAGGCGGCGAGTCCGGGTATCGGAGATATCGATGTTGGCCGACAGGGCGATGGTGGGCATCTTCGGATGACGACGCCTCACTTCCTGAAGCAGCATGAAGCCGATCCGAGTCCCCTCGATCCGTATATAGGGCCGTGTCAGGGGAGTGGTGAGATGGATGTGAAGCGCTCTCCCTTTGCCTTGAAGCAGCTCCGGGCCCGTCGGGAAGGGCAGTTCCCCGGCGCCGTCCGCCGGCTCTCGTGCCGGGAGGCGCTGGTGATGGTCGAGGGGCACCTGGAGGAGCAGCGAGGAGTGCTGAACGTGACGGCATGGCACGCCGAGCCGCTGGAGTTGCCTGACGAGCAGGTGACCTTTCAGTCTCGCGATTTCAGATGAATCTGTGATATGTTCTGCACTCGCGACGGAACGAGGAGTGCTTCGGCTGCCGGGGGGAAGTCTGCAAGCGGCTGAAGTCTCTGGATCTGACTGATGTATAAATGGCTGCGGATGGGATTGCAGGTACCTCCGAGGTTGGAAAGTTCGGGTGAGATGAGTTGAAGAAGAACATCCTGGTCATCGATGACGAGAAGATGTTTTGCCTCCTCCTGAAGAAGTTCCTCGAAAAGCGAGGGTACGCCGTCAAGGCGGTCTTCAACGGAGCCGACGTGGTGGATCAACTCTGGGAGAGAAAGTACTCCCTGGTGATCAGCGATATCTGCATGGGTGAGATCAACGGCCTCGAGGTGCTCGAGAAGATCCGGATAGCCTATCCCAAGACCAAGGTCATCATGATGAGCGGCAACGCCAATCAGCAGGCCATGGACCAGATGAAGGAATTTCAGGCCGAGAAGTTCATCCAGAAGCCCTTCGAGTTGAAGTTCCTCGTCAGAGAGGTTGAGCAGCTCATCGGTCCGCCGGAAGAGACAACAGAAGAAGCGGCGAGCAACTGACGCCGCCGTCTCTCTGACTCAGGGCGCCAGCAGGGAAATCTTGGCCAGCATGGCCAGGGGCGTCAGCGTGGCCAGGGTCAGGAAGCCGATCAACCCCGCCCCATAGGCGAGGAAGAAGACGTAGGTGGAGCGGGCCACGGACAGGCCGCAAGCTTCCGAGACCGCCACGACCTGACAGGCCAGGACCCAGAGGAAGATGGCCAGTTTGCCGGGCAGGTAGACCGTACCGCTCATGGTTCCAAGCCACTGGGAAGCCAGCGCCAGAGGGACAAGTAACACCAAGGGCGTGGCGGACTGGGTGATGCCCCAGAAGAGGGCGTTCAGATCCGATTCACCGCCCAGGAGCTCGGCGAAGAAGTGCAACAGCATCATTCCCAGGCCGAAAGTGGTGGTCAGCAGGACGAGGTAGACGAGTGTGTCCAGGGCCAGCGAAATGGGGGCCTGCAGCTTGGTGTGGATCAGGAAGTCGCTCAGGACCCAGGAGATGCCCGCCAGAAGGTAGGCGCCCAGGACCGACGCCAAGGGCTGCTCCTTGACGGAGCGGGCGATCTGCCGCCGAGGTTCGAAGAGGGCACCTGCGAAGGCCTGATGGATCATGGCTGGTAGAGGTAGAGGACCGGAACATGGGCCCGGTTCAGGAAGCCTTGGGCTAGGCGGGAGAGGCTGTCGGCAGGGGAGGCTTTGGCTCCCGAGAGCTGGAACAGGTCCGGGATGGGAGGCATCGTCCGGAGCTTGATGATCTTCGGCTCCTTGCCCAGGCCAGCCCGCTCACCGCAGTAGGACAGAGCATCGTAGTAGGAGCCCTCAGCGTCGGCCAGACCGTTGGCCACAGCCTGGGAGCCCAGGTAGATCCGCCCGTCGGCGATCTTCCGGACATCCTCTTCAGAGGTGAGAACCCTCTTGCGGTGCTCCGTGTCCTTCTCCAGGACTCTACCTTCGGCCACGGCCTTCACGAACTGGTCGTAGGCGCCCATGATGATGCTGTTGAAGACCGCGATCTCCGCTTCCGTCAGCTCCCGGTTCGAGGCCCCCATGTCCTTGAAGGCTCCGCTCTTGAACGTGCGGAAGTCGACACCGATCTTCTCCATCAGGGGCTTGGCGTACAGCGACTGGGTGATGACGCCGATGGAGCCCGTGATCGTTCCCGGGTTGACGAAGATGTAGTCCGCCGGAGCGCTGATGTAGTAGCCGCCGGAGGCCGCCACGTCACCCATGGACACGACGACCTTCTTGTTCAACTTCACCAGGGCCTTGACCTCGTCGTGGATCTCCTGGGAGGCGCCGACGCTGCCGCCTGGGCTGTTGACCCGCAGCACGATTCCCTTGATGTCGTCCCGCTTTCGTATCTTGTGGAGCATGGCGGCCACGTCCTGTCCGCCTTCTCCATAGAAGCTCTCCTGCTCCGGCGTTTGGATGACGCCGTAGGCCTTGATCACCGTGATGCCTGGACCGAATCCGCCGGTGATGTTCGACCAGAACATGTCGCCTTCCTCCGGTGACTTCTGCTGGAGGGCTGCAGGCGGGACGATGAACTGGGCCACTCCCAGGGCCAGGCAGAGGAAGAGAATCCAGAAGAACGCCCGGGAGTAGTCGAGGCGGCTGGTTGGGGGGGGCACCGCCGGTGGAGTGTCCGGCTCCTGAGCCGGTTCGAGACCGGGCAACGAGTTCTGTTCCAAGGGGGATCTCCGGTACGGCGATCAACTCGCCGCTTTGCCGCAACGACGCGAAACGGATCCTCCGAAGCCGGGCTGAGTGATGGCCTCGGGCAGGGCTTTGGACGCTCGGGAGTCACCGGGATGCTGGACGGGTTTCGCGCCTGAGAAAGGTCGTCTCATTATACACACTCGCTCCGCCAGCGGTGGAGGCGATTGTCGACAGAGGGTTGGGCAGGCTACCCGGGAGGACAGGGCCAGAACCTCTTGCCTCCCCGGGGGAGCATCTTCACTTGGCAGTCTTACAGCCATGCGATAGAATCGCATGGCCAACGGCATTCGCCACCGAGCAGGAGGTTCGTTTCATTTTGACGCTTGAGCCCGACATCGCGCTGGAAGTAGACGCCGAAACTCCCGACACGGGGGATAACCCCCAGTTCGATCTTCCGGCAGGGCTGCTGCTGCTGATCAACGTCATTCTCCTGGCGATCTTCGTGGTCTACATGACGGACCTGAAGGCCCGAGGTCTTCAGGCTGTCCTGATCACATTGATCTGGGGATTCGTCATCGTCATCGGCAGACGATACCCGGCGGTGAGAACCAAGGGCTGGAACTTCATCATGATGGGCCTCAATCTGGTGGCCTTCGGTCTGATCATCAGCATTCTTCATGAGTTCTATCTCGCCGGCGGAGCCCTGGACCAGAACTCCAAGTTCTGGGTCTTCCTGGAACAGATCGTCGGCACCGCTGTCGGCTTCGCCCTTCTGGGTTATGGCCTGTTCCGCTGGATTCCTTCCTTCCTGAACTCTCGCATGTTGATGAACTATTACGTCGAGAAGCTCAACGAAAAGGTCAAGGTCCAGAAGGAGGAGCTCACAGTCGCCGTGGAGAAGGCCAACCAGGCCGACGAACTTCGACGACTGAAAGAGTTCAGGGATCGGGTCATCGCCACCATTCCCTCGGCGCTGCTGGTCCTGGATCGGAATCTGAAGGTCCTCTCCGTCAACCGGCAGTTCACCAAGGCCTTCGGTGGGGACGCCGACGAGATGCAAGGCAAGGACCTGGGAGAGGTCCTGCCGAGTGACAAGCTCCGGGCCGCCGCAGAAATGTCCAACGCCGAGAACAGCGTGGAAGAGCTGACCCTGGAGCTCAAGGATGTCCAGGGTTCGGAGCGAGCCTACGCCCTGACCGTGACGGGCGAGACCCGGGAGTTCCTCCTCTGTGTCCTGGCCGACGTGACCGAGAGGATCCGGGCGGAGGGCATGGAGAAGCAGCTCCAGAGTCAGCTGCTCCAGTCGGAAAAGTTGTCAGCCCTGGGAGAGCTGGTCAGCGGAGTGGCTCACGAGCTGAACAACCCGCTGGCCATCATCTCGGGATACTCGGAGCTGATGCTGGAAGACGACGATATGCCCGATCAGGCGAAGGAGCTGATCCAGGAGATCTCCAAGAGCTCCTACCGGTGCAAGAAGATCGTCGAGAACCTGCTCGCCTTCGCCCGCCAGCATAAGCCGGAGCGGGAGTCCTGCGACATCAACAACATCGTCAACGATGCCCTGCAGCTGCGAGCCCACCAGCTGAGAGTGGACAACATCAAGCAGATCGAGGAACTGGACAAGGTCCCCTACACCGTGGCCGACCCCTACCAGCTCCAGCAGGTCTTCTTCAACATCATCAACAACGCCTACCAGGCCATGAAGGGGTTCCGGAAGGACGGGAACAGCCTGACGGTCCGCACCGGTGTCGTGGATGAGATGATCCGCGTCGAGATCCGTGACAACGGGCCGGGCATGCCCGAGGAGGTTCGGAGCAAGATCTTTGATCCCTTCTTCACCACCAAGCCCAAGGGCGAGGGCACCGGGCTCGGGCTGTCCATCACCTACGGTATCATCGAGGAGCACGGCGGCAAGATTCGAGTCGAGAGTGAGGCCGGAGCGGGTACGGCGTTTATCATCGACCTGCCGATCAGCCAGGACGCCGGTGAGGCGCCGGTGAAGAAGGAGACCCGGACCGATACTTCCGGTTTCGAGGGCAAGCGAGTCCTGGTCATCGACGACGAGGAGACCATCGCTGATGTGTGCCGGATGGGACTACAGCGCCTCGGTTGTCTCGTCGAGGTTTCGGACAACGGTCCCGATGCGATGGCGCGGCTGGCCAAGCAGGGATTCGATCTCATCATCAGCGACATGCGAATGCCCGGCATGGACGGCCCGGAAATTCACGCTGCTGTTCAGGAGAAGAACCCGGTCCTGGCAGACAAGATCATCTTCATGACCGGTGACACCCTGTCGCCAGACACGAAGTCCTTCCTGGAAAAGTCGGGTAACACCTTCCTGAACAAGCCCTTCGTGATGGAAGAGTTGAAGGCCGCCGTGGCCAAGCACTTCGACTGAGCCT
>JAJFLN010000686.1 GCA_021772705.1 Candidatus Cloacimonadota bacterium
GCGGTTGGCTTCGAGTCAGGGCGTCGTTTTCGCTGGGAGCTTCAGGGGCCGGGGACCCTTACTCTGCAGCTGATCGAGTCCCCCACGGATGAAGAGAAACCTGATCGGCCTGTGAGATCAAAGAAGAAGAAGGCTGCCTGAGCAGCGCGAACGGGGCGCGCTCATCAATTCACGACGCAGGTGCTCAGCAGCTTCTGGCGCCCGTTCAGGGTGACCCTTCAGGTCCAGATAGACTTGGATGGGAGAAACACATCGGATCGCCTCGTGATCCTCCTCGCCGTCGAACACACCATCATCAGCGGGCACGATCAACCAGACATTGGCGCCTCTTTCTCCCTGCTGGAATTCGAGGTCCTCTATGAGGTCCTCTCCTGGGTGCTCCTGCAGATAGAGGCTGGCCGTCAGGAAGCTGGCGAACCGGGTGGCCAACCAGGCGGCGCCCAATCCGGTCATCGCGTAGCGGACCTTTCGTTCCGTCAACGAGCTCGCCAGGTGACGAACGAGCTCTGCTCCGGAGCGGGCAACCATGTACCCCCGCAAGATGCTGTGTTTCTCGAATTCGTAGGTCTCACGCCATGCATCGAGGAGCACGCCCGGGTCACGAGGGCGAACCTTGCCCTGGGCGTTGCGAGCGAGCAGTCCGTCTTCCTCGAGCTTCCGGATGACGCGGCTTGTGAGACCCTCGTCGACGCCGGTCGAATTTGCCAGGTCGCGTTGGCTGATGAACTGGCCAGCCTCGAGTAAGAGCCGACGGGTGAGTCGAGAGCTCATGGCGGCAAAGACGTTGGCGGGACGCCCTCGTTTCTTGAACTGGTTCTCCCGCCCATCCACGTGGACCCGAAGCCCAGGGGCAATCAGGTGGGCGTTGCCCGAGAAGTCGAGCCATCCGATGCCCGTCTCTTCGCAGAGGGCTCGGCCGCGCTCACCCATATAGGGGACCGCAACCAGCGGTATGCTCTCCGGGGCGACGTGAGCCGCATGTTTGCGGACAGTCTGGGCCGCACGCCAGACGGCGGCGACGTCGCCGGATCGCTTCACTTCGACGACGAAAGTGAACGTCCCTACCTTGATGACGAGATCGGGAGGGTGAGCCTGACCCCGGAAGGCCAGGACGGTCGCCGAAGCTCCGACGAGTTCTTCCAAGATCTCTGGAACTCGAGTACGGGCTTGCCGCTCAGTCAGGATAGTCAATACTTGATTAAATACATCAACTTGATTCACGGAACAAGTTGGCTGCTTGAAACAATTTCATCCCCTCTACCGATGGCTCCCGGCTTCATCGAGGCAGTCCGGTGAATGACGGGGCTTATCTGCGTTCCCGGTTCCGTTGCTCCCCAGACCCCTCCTACCGGGCCCACCTGCTGACAGTTCGCCGCCAGAAAGCCGCCACTGTGAACCGCCATCTCTCGGCCCTCTCCCGGTTCTTCGCCCTGGCTGTCGCCAAGGGGTGGTGTGGTCAGGACCCGACCGAGGACTTGAAAATCGTGCGTCAGGTCCGGCCCGCGCCGAAGGCCCTCGACCGGATCTCGCTCCGCCGCCTCCTCCGTTCCGTCCACCAGAGCCAGAACCTTCGGGACATCGCCATCCTTGAGATCTTCGTCAACACCGGCCTCCGGGTCGGCGAGCTCGTCGACCTTCAGCTCGATGACTTGTCCCTCTCGGAGTGCAAGGGCCAGCTCCTCATCCGTGGCAAGGGTGAGAAGCAGCGTTCAGTTCCCCTGAACCGGGACGCCCGAAGATCCCTCGAAGCTTACCTTGAGGTTCGTCGAACCGCTTCGACTGAGGAGAATCGAGCCCGAGAAGACTGTGATGAAGGCAGAGAAGGATAGAATCGTACACACCCGCTACACCTGCAAACGCGCGGACGGCACGCCGTATGAGTCCACTGTGACCAGGAAGCCTCTGCGAGATAGGCGCCCTCGACGATCCTGGCCGCGTGGTATAGCGCAGAGCTCTCGGTCGATCGCGCTCGCCGATACCTTTTCAAGCCTCCTCACTGGCCGACCTCGGGTGCTCTTCGGGAGAGGTTCAACTCCACACGGATCAGGTTCTTGATCTCCCTGACTCCTCTGGTGTGGCTCGCTACCCGCTCGGCCTCTCGCCGGAACGCAAAGAAGTCCACATCTCCAGTCAATGTCACCACCCCCGAGACGACCTTGATGCGAACTCGAGCTGGATCGAGAAACGGGGAATTCTCGAACTCTTCGACGATGTCCTCGGCGATCAGGTCATCGGTCACGCTCTTGTTCGGAACGACGGCAAGCTCGTTGCGAACGTCCCGGACGCCCGAGAGCCCGAACACAATCTCGTCGACCTTCTGCCGGTGCCAGAAGTGCCTGACTTGCCCCTTCAGCGTGACAGTCCCTTCGGCAGCCGAGACCTCGATTCGCGCCGGTTGCACAGATGAGGTCCAATTGAGTACGGTCGTTACCTTCTGCTGAAGCTCGTCGTCGGAAGGCACCAGACGGTCCGCGAGGAAGAACACCTTGAGGTTGTTGATCACTTCCCTGACACCTAGCGTACTCAGGGCCACATCTCCGGCCACCGCCTTGCCCGAGTAGGCTGGCACCGTGCCGGTCAACGTTGCCACGCCATCGACGACATCGACGCCAATGTTCGAGGCGTCCAGCTGTACATCTCTGAGCAATCTGCTCTGAACCGTGTCTTTGATCTGCTCGTCCGAACCGGTCATGATCTCTCCTCCAGTTCCAGTGGAGCCGGTCCCGGAAACTCCGCATGCAAGTCGCACTCCTCTTCGAAGGTCCACCTCATCGGGAGCCAGTCTCTATTCTAGCGAACCCATTCATCAGGGCAGCTGTCAAGACCATCTTCCTGTGTCGCTCCCTGAGCCGTCCCCAGCTCCGA
>JAJFLN010000687.1 GCA_021772705.1 Candidatus Cloacimonadota bacterium
TATGGATGCCCGCATCCAGGACGACTGAATGGCCGAGTTTTCCCGATCCGTTCGTCCTGAGCCTGTCGAAGCATGTCCTGAGCCACGCCGAAGGGGATGAATGGAGCGGGCGGCCATATCGTCTGAGCTTGTCGAGGGGCCTCCGCCGCTCCAACACTGGCCCTCCCCTGAGCTTGCCGAAGGGTCGGGCCGAACGGATTGGGGGTTTCCGGACGGAAACTAGCTACTGGATCCGGCCGCCCTCCGGGACATCACCGGGATCGATCAGGCGATGCCTGCCATCGGCGCCGGTGGATGCCAGGAGCATTCCGTGGGACTCTACTCCCCGTATCCGAGCGGGTTTGAGGTTAGCCACCAGGACGACCTTCATTCCGATCAGCCTCGACGGATCGTAGCTCTGGGCAATTCCGGCCACGACCTGACGGGTCTCTTCGCCGAGTGACAGCTCGATGCGCAGCAGCTTGTCGGCCTTCTCGACCTTCTCGGCAAGAGTGATGGTGGCCACTCGAAGTTCGGTCTTCATGAACTGGTCGTAGGAGACCTCTCCTGCATCGGCCTTCTTCGGTCCGGACTTCTTCTCCGAAGACAATAGCGCGGAGGAGGAGGCCTCCTTCGGGGTGGGAGGATCCATCCTGGGGAACAGAGGCTGGCCCTTCACGGTAGTCTTCCCCGCTGCAGCCCCCTCGTTGTCCAGAGCAGCCCAGGTCATGGGTTCGTCGATTCCCAGGGCATGCCAGATCTTTCCGGCGGCTCCGGGGATGGCAGGCGCCACCAGGACCGCTGCCTGGCGTAGCGCCTCTGCTGCGGAGGCGAGGATCGTACCGAGCCGAGCCCTTGCCTGGTCGGTATCCGGCGTTTCATCGGCTTCCCGTTGGTCTCCCAACTTGCCGGCTGCCCACTTCCAGGGCTCAGTCTTGTCGATGTACTGATTGCCGGCACGCACCAGGCCCCACGCGGCGTCCAGTGCCAGGTTGAATCCCATCTCCTCGTAAGCAGCCGAGACGGTCTTCCGAGCTTTGCTTGCCCCGCGCCAAAGCTCCTCGTCGAGGGACGAGGCGGTACTGGGGTCGATGACGGGCACCACACCGTCGAAGTGCTTGCCGATCATGGAGAGGACTCGATGCAGCAGGTTGCCCAGATCGTTTCCCAGATCCCGGGTGTACCGATTGTGCAGGATCTCCTCGCTGATGATCCCGTCCTGTCCCCAGGAGATCTCCCGGAGAAGGCCATACCGGAGGGCATCGGCGCCGTAGCGGCGAGCTATGTCTCCCGGGGCGATGACGTTGCCCACGGACTTGGACATCTTGCCCGTGGGAGTCAGGACGAATCCGTGGACGAACACGTGCCTGGGAAGAGGCAGACCGGCGGACATCAGCATGGCGGGCCAGATGATGGAGTGGAACTTGACGATGTCCTTTCCGATCACGTGAACACTGGCGGGCCAGTAGCGCTGGAACTTCTCGGCATCGTCGGGGAAGCCGACGGAAGTGATGTAATTGATGAGAGCATCGAACCAGACATACAGGACGTGATCCGAACCGGGCAAAGGGATACCCCACCTCAGGTTCGCCCGTGAAATCGAAAGGTCCTCGAGACCTTCCTCCAGGATGTTGAGCATCTCCTGTCTGCGGGTGGTCGGGAGGATGAACTCCCGATGCTCATCGAAGTACTTCCGCAAGGGCTCGGTGTAGCGGGACAGTCTGAAGAACATGTTCCGCTCCGAGATCTGGTCCACCGGTCTGTCGCAAGTCGGGCAGTTGCCACCGACGAGCTTGGTCTCGGGCCAAAATGCCTCGTCGTACTTGCAGTACCATCCGACGTAGTCGCCTTCGAAGAGGTCGCCGCTCTTCTCGATCCGGCGAAACAGCTCCTCCACGGATCGGCGATGGCGCTCCTCCGTGGTCCGGATAAAATCGTCGTGGGACAACTCCAGCTCGCGCCAGGCCTCCTTGAACCGCGCCGAGGTAGCATCCACGTGCACCATGGGATCAATGCCTCGAGCCTCGGCTGCCTCGGCCACCTTCTGACCATGCTCGTCAGTGCCGACGGTAAAGCGGACGTCGCGCCCCTGCAGCCGCTTGAATCGGGCCATGGCGTCGGCGCCGATCTTCTCGTAAGCGTGGCCCATGTGGGGCTCGGCATTGACGTAGTCGATGGCTGTGGTGATGTAGTAGGCGTCTTTGCTCACGGCGTCCTCCCTGAGGGTTGGACGTCGAGAATAACACGTTTGGTGCGCCCTCCGGCAACGGCACCGGCGCCCCGGGAGGGCTTGTTACGTAGTGGGGAGATTCAGCTGCGATGGCATGGGAAGTTACGACGCCTCGATCTTCTGCTAGAACCCGAAGAGTCCGCCGCCGAAGCCCTGGTTTCGATTGCCACCGCCGCTGCCACGGATCAGCTCGTTCAAGATGGTGGCGCCGAGGACTCCCTTCCGGATGCCCCTGCGGCTGTTGCCGCCATTGTTGAACACTTCGTTGACCAAGCCGGCGCCGAGGAGCACGTTACGGAATCGGTGAGAGTCCCGCCGGCCGCTGTTGTTGTAGGCTGGAGCATAGCCTGGGGCATAGGCCGGACTGGCGCCGTACACGGCACCCTGCCGATAGACGTCGCCCGAGGTGGAGTACCTGGGAGGATAGGGGCTGGAACAGCGGGTGTCATATCCACTGACCGGTGCCTGCTGGACCACCGGTGCCTGGTAGTAACGCGAGGGGTAGAGTGGCTGGGACAGCTCCCTTTCCCGCTCCGCCAAGCGCCGCCGGAAGAGGCTGGGGCTCTCGGACCGGACGGTGCGCGAAGTCGAAGAGGACTGGCCGAAACGGGCGTCGATGGACTTGAACGTGTCAGCCGCCTTGGACGAGATGACCCGGAAGGTGCGCTCCTCACCGCTTGACCGGCTGATGACCCGCAGTCTGTGGACACCGATCTTCATGTGGGGGATCTCAAGGGGAGTCTCGCCAATGAGGGCAGATCCGAGATAGACCTCCGCCGGATGATCGGCCTCGACTGAGAGGTTGAGATGGGCTGAGGCGGGTGCGGCGAAGAACAGCGCAACGAGAAGGGCCGAGGTGATGATTCTGAACATGGTATCCACTCCTGCAGATTAAAAAGAGGAGCCCGGAAAGGGCATGGAGAGAGGTACATGAGGACCTGGGAAAGGGCTGCGGCAGGATGAGACGAGACTGACTCCAGGTCGATACGGGGCGGAAATCCAGCTTTCACTCACGTTGGTTACCGGAGGTTCTGACAAGTTCCGGTCCCTATCGATGCTAGCATGATCGATTGGTGAAACCATGACGACAGGAATCGACATCGTTGAAGTGGACCGGATGAGGCGTTCGCTGGACCGGAGCGGCGAGGCCTTCACTCACCGTATCTTCACGGCGGGGGAGTGCGAACGAGCGGAGGAGTCTCGGGACCCGCTACGGCACTATACGGCGCTGTTCGCCTCGAAGGAGGCCTGTTTCAAGGCCATCGGCCTGGCCTTCGACGCCGGTTTCGACTGGAAGCTACTCGATGTGGACCCGGGCCATCGGAGACTAGCGGCCCAGGTTCGTTGCAGCGGTGCCGTCGCCGACCACCTAGGTGGCGATAGAGTCCTCCTGTCCCTTGCTTCGGGCCGGCGGTACGTGATTGCCCTGGCCATGCGGATTCCTCCCGGTTCTCATCGACGGATCCCGTGTTAATGTAGCAAACGAGGACACCCGCTTCCGCCGGAGACGATTGCCGATCCGGAGAACACCCGGGTGCCCTGGCGACGAGGAAACTCCCGGCGGGATGGCCATTCCAGCCAGTCCGGGAGGCTTGACGAAGGGCCATTCACTTCCATGTCCATATTCGACTCGATCCAGGGAATGCTGGGTTTCAAAGATCCCTGCCCCCAGTGCGGGGAGACGCTGAACCGCCAACTGGTGTTTACCCTTCCTGTCAATAACCGGCTCCGATTCATGACGCTGCTGCTTCGACTCGGAAGCGTCAGACAGGATGACATCCGTCCTACGGTGGAGG
Source organism: Candidatus Cloacimonadota bacterium (assembly GCA_021772705.1). Classification (GTDB taxonomy): domain Bacteria; phylum Muiribacteriota; class UBA6191; order JACPRK01; family JACPRK01; genus OFTM100. Next base: position 4,006 of record JAJFLN010000687.1, read on the forward strand.
AGATCATCAAGGGTAGGATGGAGACGCCCGAGGCCAGCAAGACCGGTGTCAGAGCCCACCTGGAGTTCTGCCGGGCCTGCAAGTTCGGCGCCCTGGACGTGACGCTCCTGAAGGACGGCAAGGTGAAGGAGTCCAAGCGCCACGCCGCCGGCACTACTGGCTACGAGACACTGGACAAGTTCCTGGAGGCGCGATGAGTCAGGGGGTCCCCCTTGGCTTCGGCCCCAAGGGCCGATACCGGTTTCCAACGGCGGTGAACGTCGTCTACAGCAAGGTTCGAGACGTCATCGAGCTGGCAGTCGCCCTGGATGACGGGGGGCGTTCGAAGCGGCTGCAGTACTCCATCTGGCCCGAGGGAGAGCCGGTCTATCTGGAGCTGGCACCGGTGGAGTTTCCTGCCGGCGGTTCAGGCCGCGCCGCCACACTCAAGATCCCCTCCACCTCCATCGGGGTTCAATTCGACCTTCTCGATGCATCGGGGCTTCCTCTCGCGGACCTCTCTTGCTTGCTGGACATTCGCAGCGGAACGCTGGAGGCACCACCATTCTCGGGTAAGGACTATGTCCTCAAAGGACCTCTCGAGTTCGGTTCCGAAGGCTCCGTGTCAGGCGGAAAGACCGTGACCCTTTATGGCGCACGAGGCGAGGGTCTGCGGATTCTGGGAGATTTCGTCATCGACGATGGAGGGGAGGCCCTGTTCGTCCAGGTTACAGACCCGGTCTCCGGCAAGTTCGAAAGGCTGCTGCTGCCTCGGGCGACGGGAACCGCGCCTTGCCAGATCGAACTGTCGTTCGTGGCCGAGCCCACCCATGGCTTCGTGGACTTCCTGGACCGCAAGGGAGAAGTCCTGCAGGCAATGTCCTTCGGGATCGACTTCAGGGCCGGGGCGATGCGAGTTCAGGACGACTCGAGCTGCTCGGCGACCTTCCAGAATGCCAGAACCGGAGGCCCGCCACCAGTCTGCTCTGTCGGGTGCCGGGTCTGCAGAGGGAAGAAGGCCCTTGCCGACTGCGCCGAGACGGATCGGCTGCCCGCCGAAGAGCGGGATCTGGTTCTGAACGAATCCCTGCCGACCTGGGACATGGGCTTCGTCTGCAGCAGCTGCCACACTCGTCTGCTGGAACAACAGAGGGAAAAGAGAAGGGCGTCGAAGGCCTTTCGATACTGGGCCTCGATCGGACCATCAATCGGGCTCTATCTGGCCGCATTCTTCGGCGTGATGCAGCTGTTGCTTCCCCACGGACCTTGGCTCTGGAGCTTCCTGCGAGCCGCCTTCCCTCCCCTGGCGACGAACCACAACTTGCTGCTCGCCATCACGGGCGTTTGCTGGGGATTCTTGTTCACGGCCCTGCCCTTGGCGGGATTGTTCCGGGCATACGTTCAGATCTTCTTCACCTTGCCGATGGCCTCGGCGCCGACCATGATCGCATCTCTGGCCTTCCAGGGATTCCTGGGCTACCACGTCTTCTTCTATCTGCAGCGGGCCAGGGTCCCGGACTTCATCTCCATCCCCCCGGATGTGAAGAACCCCCTGCTCTGGCTGAACTTCCACCTCTATGCCGTGACAGCGGCATTGATGGCCGTGTTCATCAGCGAGTTCTTCGGTCAGTCCTTGCGGCAGTTCGCGGATCGACTGGTCCGCCGAGGCCCCGGTATCGCCGAGAGAGTGAACCGCATCTTCCGGCGGTTCCAGAAGCTCGTCGGCCTTCATCATGAAGAAGAGATCTACGAGATCCTGAAGGCCATCCTGATGGAAGACATGGGCGTGGAGGAGTATCACATCCTGGTCTGCTCCGAGAGCCGGGACGTGTTCCGGCCCGTGGTCAGCGAAGGCCGGGCGCTGTCGGAGATCCAGGCCATCCAGGTCAAGCGTGGTGACGCGAACTTCCTGGGTCACGCGGCCATGTTCGGCGAGATCTACGGTGTTCACAGCCTGAACAACCCGGAGCTGAGGCGGGTCCTCAACAAGGGGCCTATGACCTGTCAGGTCTGTGCGCCCGTGAAAGTGGACGGGGAGATCACCGCCCTGATCAACATCGCCCGATTCGACGAGGATACCTACGACACAGATACCCTGGCCCACTTATCGACACTGACATCGCTGCTGGGAATCGCCCTGACCAACAGAGCGGAGCACCGGCGAAAGGACGATCAGCTGGCTGTCACGGAGGCGAACCTGGCCAGAGAGGTCTCGGCCAAGGAGGAGCTCAGGTCGGCCTTCGGCAAGTATGTGCCTCCCGCTCTGATCGACCTGCTGATGCAGAACCCCAAGGAGTATCTGGAGGCAGAACCGGAACGGGCGGAACTGACCGTCCTGTTCACGGATCTGAAGGGATTTTCGACTCTGTCGGAGCAGGTGGGCAACCCATCAGAGCTCGCCAGGATCTTGAACCTCTACCTGACAGACATGACCGATATCATCTTCCAGCACTGGGGAACACTGGACAAGTACGTCGGCGACGCCATCGTGGCCTTCTTCGGCTGGCCCGTCGGTTACTACAGCGACCACGCCAGACGAGCCTGCGCCGCGGCGATGCAG
>JAJFLN010000688.1 GCA_021772705.1 Candidatus Cloacimonadota bacterium
GGTCCGGTCCGCTTATGCTGTTCCCTGCGATTCTGTTTCCCCGTGAGGTGAATCTTTGAAACTCGAAGCGACAGTCAAGATCGAGCGGCTCTGGAGCGAGCGGCCCGGCCTTGTCCGCACCTTCCTGGAGAAGCGGCGCCACTGGGAGCGGCTGGCCACGGAGGTCTCCTACACCCTCGCCGAGAGCTTGAAAATGAGGGAGATACAGTACTCCTACGTCAGCTCCCGGGCGAAGAAGCTTGAGAGTTTCGCAGAGAAGATGGACCGGAAGAACTACTCGAGCCCTCTGGATCAGATCACCGATCTCGCCGGAGCCCGAGTGGTCTACCTCTACCCCAGTGATCGGCCGAGGATCGAGAAAGCAATCGAGGAGGACTTCGAGGTCATCGAACGGGTGGAGAAGACGCCCGGACAGGACTCCCAGTTCGGGTACATGGCCATGCACTTTCTGGTCAAGCTCGGCCCCCGCTCCTCCGGCGCTCGCTATGACGACATCAAGCACCTGATCTGTGAGATCCAGGTCCGGACAGTGCTGCAGGACTCCTGGGCCGTCCTGGATCATCATCTGAGCTACAAGCAGGGCTCCGACGTCCCGGAGCAGCTGAAGAGCCAGCTCCATTCCCTCTCGGACTTCTTGCGCAAGGCCGACGAGAACTTCGATCACCTGCGTGCCCAGAGGCTGGAGTATCAGGAGGGGATTCGTCGCAAGCGGGATGACACGAACCTCTTCCTCGATGAAGAAGCCAATATGGACACCGTCTTGGAGTACCTGAACCTTCGCTTCCCCGAGATGCAGACCGCCGGCAGCGATCACCACCTCAGCTCGGTCCTGGGACTGGCAAACGAGGTAGGCTACAGGAGCCTGACGGAGATCGATCAGCTTCTCAAGAGGACCCGGGCAGCCCGGGAAGCCCTCAACGAGCGGTTGCCGACACGGTACGCATGCAACCACATCCATCGGGCCGTGGGCCTCGTTCACCCGGAACTGAGAAATGACTGGTTCAGTGACCAGCAGCGGGAACTGATCACCGAACTCGAGAGCCAGGTAGTGCCGGCTGAGATATCCACTTGAACTCGTCGGCCTCCAGGAGGTTGGCGGAGCAGGGCTCACTCCAGGGAGTAGACCTTCTCCAGACGAGTCTGAATGGCCGTGACCATGTCCGGTGTAGCACCGCCAGAGACTCCCGGCAGTTCCCTGGGGCCGGCAATCAGGAATGTCAGGCGGGACCTGTCAACGTGGCGCGCCGGTGTCTGTTCCGTCTCGGTACAGAACGAGCAGGAGAGAGTGACGGTGACGGAGTCCCCGTCGATCTCCGAGACTCGGGCACGGCCTGCGCAGGAGTACCAGAGGTCCAGGTCTGCGAGACCGTCAATCCTGCCGCGCCGGGAGGCCGTGCCGGCCAGGACAGCCACGTTGGCGTTCCGATCCTCTCGGGGACTCAGAGTCTCCAGGTGCCGTAACAGGAACGTCTTGCCCACCATGGCCGGCAAGGAGCTTCCCTTCAGGTTCATCACCAAGGTGACGCGCCGGGGGCCGTCGTCACAGATGGCCGTGAACAGCGCCGCCGCCTCGCCACCGGGTCTGCGAGACAGAGAAACGATGAAGTGATTGTCATCCCGCTTGCCCCAGGGTCGCCCGTCCAGGAACAGTAGGTCCTGCCCCAGCACCGGCCACTCCGATCCCAGGAGGGCCGTCAGAACGACTGCAGTCATGAATCTGGAGTACCTCATCTGGACTCGATCGCCTCCACTCTCTCTCCGGCAATCTTCAGGAGCTTTCGCCGGTCTGCCAGTTGAAGCAGCTTCAGGCCCTCCTCGACGCTGAACCAGCCCCAGTCCATCAACTCTTCGACCCGGATGCGGATACTGTCGGGCTCCAGACATCGGGCCAGGTAGTAGGTCACCTGCCGCGTGCCGCCCTTGAAGGGATAGGACTCCGTGAACTGATCTGCATGAACTTCCAGCTGTTTCGGCTTCAACCGGGTCTCTTCCTTCAGCTCTCGCCAGGCCGCTTCCTCGAGGGTTTCACCCTTCGCCGCTCCGCCCTTGGGAAAGCTCCAGATGCCGTTCTTACGATTCTGGACAAGCAGAAACTCGCTCCGTCCCTGGCGGATACGATAGACCACGAAGCCTGCTGCCGGTCTGTCACGTCTGCTAGAAGCCATCTCCGATCCGGCGCCAACCTAGCGGTGAGTCCCGGCGGGACAGCTGCGAGTCGGCTCGAGCATGGTTCCCCGGCAGCGGCGGGCGCCGCATTTGCAGGCATAGACCTGGCGCCAGTCCCTCTGCTTTCGCCTGTCGAGCTGGAGCCGGTAGTCGTAGGCCAGCTCTTCTCCCGGTTCGATGTCCCGGATCGCCTCGATGTAGACTCTCCCTTCATCCAAGAGAGTCTCGCAGTTGGGATCACAGGAGTGGTTGATCAGCCTGGCCGCGTTTCCGCCGCTCCCCCCGTCGATGACGGTCTCCTCATCGACGATGAAGAAATAGGTGACCCCAGCGCCGGTGCTGGCGTTGCGATACCGCTCCTCGGCGATCTCGTTCGTCGTCCGCTCACCGGTGTACTCGATGATCCGGGTTCCCCTGGAAATGGGACGGACAGCGAAGACACCCCTCCCCTCGATTCCAGAGCGACGCACGGCATAGAGCCGCCCGCCGGACTTGTCTGTCTTCCTGGAGTCAGCCATCAGCTCTCTTCATGACAGACTTCCCCGGTCTTGTCCCCTGGCGCCTGCGTCCCCAGCAGGCCGAACTGGTCGTAGAAGAGGGCGGCTTGATAGAGGCTGGCGGCGCCGAAGACATGCCAGAGTGCATGACCCTGGACCCAGTGGTTGTCGGGAACGCACCAGGTGTGAGTCACGTCCAGCGCGGAGAAGCCAGTGGCCACACCCAGAAGTGTCATGGCTGCGGCGAATCGACCGTAGCGGGTCCGGGCACCGCCGAGCCAGATCCGAGCCTCCTGAAGCAGGACCGTCGCCGTCAACAAGGTGACCAGGGCCTGATACCGGATGGCCATGAAATACATGGGAATCACCAGGGCCGTGAAGGAGAGCACGCCGGAGAGATAGACGCGAAGCTGGCCTCCGGGACCGACAACGCCGGCCCGGCGCAGGTTCAGGACCAGGAACAGGAACAGGAGCATGAACATCCCCAGGAAATCGAAGACCTGGAAGAAGAACGTGTAGGACGCGTGATACAGGAACGAGAAGAGCCCCAGCCAGAACAGCACGTGTGCAAAGGCCCGGCATGTCCCGCTTCCGGTCCTTGCTGCCCGTCGCCAGAGCAGCACCGCCACCAGCAGATAGGCCAGGTTGGACCAGGTGTTGGCCGGCGTCGTGATCCAGCCGCAGAGGTTCGACTCGCACCACTTCAGGTTCGGCGGCCACCACCCTGACCATGGGCATCCCGCCGGCAGGACCGGCACGTTACTCGGATTCAGAGTGAGCACCTCACGCCCTGATCCTAGATAGCCCGGCAATTCGGAGCAAGAGGAATCGCAGCTGTCCATCCGTCCGGTCTGCCCCTGGCGGCGGCGATCCGCTAGAATCGGTCCGAAGGTCCGCACCGGGCCCTGTTCTTCCCAAGTTGACGACCCACCCACAGATACCGGGATTCAAGATCCTCCGAGAGCTCGCCACCGGCGCCTCCGGCACGGTCTATCTCGCCGTCCAGGAGGAGCTGTCACGAGAGGTGGCTCTCAAGGTGCTGGCGGCGGGACTCTTCGACGCCGAGGAGACCCGAGCCCGGTTCCTGCGGGAAGCGAAGCTGCAGGCCCGCCTGGTTCACCCCAACGTGCTGGCGCTCTATGACGCCGGCTTCGTGGGAGACACACCCTACGCCGCCGTGGAGTTCGTCGAGGGCGGGTCCCTGAAAGACTGGATGGACACCTATCCCCTGGCACCCATGCCGGACCTGCTGCGGTTTGGCGCCGAGATCGCCGCCGGTCTCGCAGCGGCCCACGAGGCCGGCATCGTCCATCGGGACCTGAAACCGGACAACGTCCTGATGACCCGGGACAGGGAAATGAAGGTGGCCGACTTCGGTCTCGCCAAGAGTGGCGCGCCGGAACAGACGGTCCAGACCGCCGACGGTGTGATCCTCGGTACCCCAGGCTACCTGGCGCCGGAAGTACTGAAGGGCGCCACCGCCGGACCGGGCGCCGACATCTACGCCCTGGGAATGATGCTCTTCGAGATGGTCGCTGGCCGTTCTCCCTTCGCCAGTGACGACACAGGGGCCATCTTCCGGGAGCAGCTGCAAGGAGGTTTCCCACCTGCCTCCCGTTTCCGGACCGGCGTTCCCGTCAATCTGGACACCCTGATCCAGAAGTGTCTGGAGGTCGAACCGGAGGATCGGCCGGCGTCCATGGAGGCCATCGAGAAGCAGCTCGAGTCGATCCTGGACAAGCTGAGCGGCGAGGAAGACGTGAACTCCACCCGGCCCGACGCCGCCTCTTCCTCTGTTGGTCCCGTTGTACAGACACAGGCATCAGGTATCCGGCCAACTCCTCGGCGGACAGCCGTATCCCGGTCCGACATGCCTGCCCAGAAGACCTCGGCCCGGCCGGCGACCCAGGCAAGCGGCCTTCGTCAGGCCGCATCCGGCGTCCGCCGGTCCTCCCGGACTCAGATGTCCACTCCGGCCATTCGAGCCGCGAACCGTCCCGGATCGAGCGCCGGCCGCCCCTCCGCCCGAGTCACCTCCGGCCTGTCCAGCTCAGCGACCGCCCCGGGAGATTCTCAACGGAAGGCGATCAGCACCATGGCCGGCGTCGCCATGGTGCTGATCGCCCTGACCGGAGGGGGGCTGTTCCTCTTCCTTCGCCAGGACTCTTCCGGCAGCGCGCAAGCGATCGAGTCACGGGACGAGCCGGTGGAGACAGTCGATCCGGCTCCGGCGGACCTGCCTCCTCCACCGGAGCCACTGGTCACCACCGGTACGGACCGGGCACGATTCTGGTTCTCGCCCGGCCTGGAACATCCGATTCAATTCGAGCTCATCTCCAGCAAGGGTGACGCCTTGACCACCCAGGTCTGGTCACCAGGGGCGCCCTACTATCAGATCGCCGGTCTGGAGGAGAAGACATCCTACAGCGGCGGACTTCTGCTCGGCGGCAGGAGGCGAGAGCTGAACTTTCGATCCCGTTCCTTCAGCAAGGATCGACCCGCCATCGACGTTCACTACGAGAAGAAACACCACAAGGAACGGGATATCCAGCTCAGCGGCCGGGGCGAACGAATGGGCGCCACCTGGGTTTGCTCCAACCGGGACAAGCTGCAGGCTGTGTTGTTCTCCCTCACGCTGGACCAGGGAGTCACCTGGTCAGCCCCTCGTGAGGTGAGTGACAGGTCGGCCTCGAGCATCAAGAGTCCCCAGATCGCCGCCACCGATTCGGGATGGCAGGCTGCCTGGATTCGAGACGGCGTGCTGGAACAGCGGGCCCTCTCGGCCTCCCCTTCTCCATGGCCCCCCGTCCGATCCGGCCCGTCGGGGAAGTGGGACGATGTGTGTCTCACCGCTGGACCCCGGTCGAAAATCGACTGGTTCGGCTTCTCGGAGGTGGGAACTCGAGGCAGGCTGTTCTGGAAACGGACCGGGGTGTCGGGCGAGGTCATCCTCCCGGAGTCCTCTCTCGATTTTCCTGGAATCGTGGAGTCCCTCCAGGCCATCTGGTCGTCGAACCTGCCGGTCGCCTTCGTGGAGTGGGACAACGAGACTGGAGATGGCGATGACTCGCTTCACGTCACCCGGATCGGTCCCGACGGATTCCAGAAACCGACGCGCCTGACCGGGGTCGACGCTGACGTCTACACATGGGATTCCATCCTGTTTCAACGCCGGATCGTGGTGGTCCATGACAACAACCACGCGACCATGGCGCAGCAGAGCACCGACGGGGGAGTCACGTTCTCGGAGCCCACTCAACCTGCGGAGGCTATCTTCCAGGAAGAACTCCCCCGGCTGGCGACCAACGGACCGACCCTCTTCCTGACAGCCATTCACGGCATGACGGATGGTCTGATGTTCAGGCTGCCGACTCTGAGGGTCCTGGCGAGCCGGGACGGCACCAACTGGTCTCGTGTCACGAAGCTGGATGTGGGAATGCAACAGCGTCCCGACGAACTGGAATCCGAGGCTGGACCGGACCGGCTCGTGGTCCTCTTCCGGGCGGGAGGCAAGAAGGTCCAGGTCTTCAGCCTTCCCTTCCCCTCGCCTCATCCCGGCGGTGATCATTCGGAACGCTGAGGTTCCTA
>JAJFLN010000689.1 GCA_021772705.1 Candidatus Cloacimonadota bacterium
TCCCGTACCTGGCTGACTCTCCAAACGAGCCCGAACCTGGTCGAGTGGAGAGCCCGGCTCCAGGGCCATCGCCGCCGCCGCGATCCTGCCCGTTCCGATTGCCCTATCCGATATGTGTCTCATTCCCTGCATGGCCCTCAGAAGTTGATGCCGAAGAAGACGTAGCCTCGAACGTCTCGCTCGCGCTGGTGGAAACGCTGTCTGTCGAACTCGTCGAGTGTCCGCTGAGGAATGGGTTCCTGGGTCCCGATACCCACACCCATGAAGTAGCTTCGCCGCTTCCTCGGTTGATCCACCATGTAGGTGGCGTTGACCTGCCAGTCCATCTCCGACGTGGGACCCGTTACATGACCCTCGATGACCAGTTCTCTCGGTTCCACAGTGCTCGCTCCGTTCAGGGAGTGGTGGTACAGAGCTCCCACTCCGAAGCGGGGCTCGCCGCCGTCCCAGGGGACCCGGGCCTCGCCAAGAAGCGTGAGGGCCGAATTGACATCGGACTCCGTTCCACCGGACCCGAAGATCTTGTAGCTCGCCAGGACCGTGGTCTCCTCGTTGCTGAAGAGATCGCCGCCGTTGTTCCGGACCTTGCCTCCCGCCAGAACGGCCACGCCGACGTTTCGAGTCTTGAACTCCAATCCGGCATGGGCGTTGTCGAAGCCGAATCCCTCCGTGTCGATACGCCAGCCGAAGCCGTACTTGTCGGTCTTCAGCACTGACTTCGACAGCTTCAACCGGCCGAAGTTGACGTCATAGCCGAGCAGTCCACCCTTTGCCAGCTGATAGCTCAGGATGCCCAGAGCGCCGATGGTGTAGCCCCCAATACTGACCACCACCCTGGGGAGTCCCTCCTTGCCCAGGCGTGTCGTGATGTCGTCCTTGGTCTCCCTCGGAGGAAAGCGGGCCGGGTCGAGCAGCTCTCCCAGGGGCTGGCGGACGGGAGACTTCCTGGACATCAGGATGGCGGTCACCACGTCGTAGAGAACGGACTCCCGGGACAGGAGGCTCAGCTCGAATGTCCGCCCCAGACGCTTCAGGACTTCCAGGGCGCCCTTGCCGTCGGTGTAGAAAGCTGGCGGCATCCGGGTGCCGTCCCGGTACTCCGGGTCGGTCTGAAGGATCTGCCGATCCGGGGAGAAGAGCTGCTGCTGGACGACGATGTGCTTCATGGTCGACTCCAGCTCCGAGGGCAGGACCTTCCTGAGATAGTGGAGGGTGGCGGGCTCGAGCTTCTCCAGGTCGCCCACCTCCCGGCGAAGTTCCCGGCCTGCCTTCTGAAGGAACTTGGCGAACTCGATGGAGATGACCGACGAGAGGCGCCAGGGGTAGCGCTCGGGCCGGGCGAAGAACACTTCCTCCGTGTCGATGTTACCGGTCTTCACGTTCACGTCGGCCTGAAGAACCGTGTTCCTCGAGTAGCCGGCGATGCCTCGATCCAGCTCGCCTTCGCCGCTCGATGCATTGGCCCCTTCCCGGTTCGTCAGGTCCGTGAACTCCGGAGGCTTGCCCTCATCCTGGGCAGGGGCGGTGACAACCGCGACTGCCAGAGTCAGGAGAAGGAGGCCTAGCAACGACGCTGGCCAGGCCAGGCCGTTGTTTCCGGCCGGGTTGCCTCTTCGCCCCCGGGCTTTGCCGTGGGTGTCAGTGGCCATCTATCTCCGAGCGGGTGCCCCTCGTGGCGGCGGGCTTCTCGTCCAGGGTCTTGGCCCAGTCCCGAAGGAAGGCAGCTTCCTGATCCGAGTTGAGCCAGTTGTCGATGTAGCCCAGCGACCGGGCCTCCTCCAGAGCATCTTCGAGGCTCATTCCCTGCACCATCCTGTAGAGGGCGGCCATCGTACCGGTCCTGAAGGAGCCGGCGGCGCAGTGGAAGAACAGCTTGTTCTCAGGAGTGGCAGCCCCGGCCAGGCGAAGAAACTCGATTGCCTGATACTGACTTGGCGCTTCCGTGTCGGGGATGAGCAGCTCGACGTAGGTCATGCCCAGGGCCTCTACCGGCGCCTTCTCGCTCCGCTCCTCCAGCCGGAGGTTCACGATGGTTCCGACGGAGTGCTCCTCCTTGAGTTTCCTGAAGCCGGCCTCCGAGGGCTGGCCACCCCGGAGGAGCGAATCGGTCACGGGAGTGAGGTTCGGCAGGGGGCCGTGCTTCTTCCAGGCTTTGCGGATGAGCACCTTGTTGACCGCCCTGTCCAGGCGCCCACCGTTGCGGTTCAGCAGATCGGCGATCTTCCGCCGGTACTCAACCCGGTCGGCCAGAGACGTCACGATGTGGTGGGTCAGCTCTTCCTCGACATGTGAGAGACGCAGCTTCTTGGCGTAACGCTGCAGCCTTTCGAAGTCGAGAAGCTCGGCGGCCTTATCCCGGGCCCTGCGAATGCGGCCCGGCTCTTCCTGAGAGTTGACGTCGGCGAAGTGGGGCTCTGTCTCGGGCTGGGCCATGACGGGAGTGGCCAGCAGGGTAAGGGACAGAACCAGCAAACTGAGGCGGGGGCCGATCATGGAAGCTCCAGGTAGGACAGAAAAGAGAGTAGATGCACAAACGGGCGGAATCTCGTCCGCCTCGCACTTTACTACGCGAATCATGCCCAAGTGTTGCCTCGAGATTGCCGGAGAGGGTGTTTGCGTGCCTGTCGGTTCAGGGAGCCTGTCAGCCGAGGGGGGCAGCCACCTGGGAGAATCACGGAGCCCACGGAGGCACAGAGGTTTTTGGTAGAGCGGTGAGATGCTGCGCGGAGGGGTTCTCGGGGGGCCCGGGTTTCTCGTTCCCGGCGAACTGGACCGACCCTCAGCCCGCTGACCGACGCCTCGAGCAGGAACTCACCCAAAGGAACCTCAGTGACCCCTGTGATCTCTGCGACCTCTGAGTAACTTCCTGCCGTCATTGCACCTGAAGCCACCCTCCTGCGTGACAGGTGCCCTTCGGTTTCCGATGCTTGACTTATCCCCGAAACCGTTTACAACGCCCGGTATTTCAAATTCGCACCGGTCCCGGACCGGGAGCTAGCTCCCCCAAACCCCCAATGGGACTGGTGGGACTGAGAGTGCTGATGAACACTTGAATGACATACGAAAGCTTGACCTGTTCATCCGGGTCCAGGGGCCGATGGCCCCTGGCGGGAGTTCGAGGGCAGAGCCCTCGTTTTCAAACATTCCTGCCACTAATTCATGGGCATTGGAGCTAGCTCGGCAGCTGAGCCGTCGGCTCCTCGTCGCCGCCGAAGTCCAGCTCCTCCACGGATCTGGCCGTGGCCTCCACCTCCGTGTTGAGGGAGCGAACACGTTCGGCAAGGGAGTTCAGCTCCAGGCTCTCGGACTGGGCGTCGCTCGCCCTCAGACGCATCAATGAGAGATGCATGTCCTCCAGGGTGGTGTAGTAGTAGCTGAGGCTGCCGATGACCCTTTCCCTGCCGGAACTCATCTCCGTCAGCTGTTCGAGTCTGCGGCGGAGCGAATCGGCCACCTGCTCGTACTGCTTGCGGGCATAGGCGTCCTCGATGGAGGCCAGTTTCTCCTCCGCGGACCGCAGCCGGCTCCGGGTTCCCTCCGCGTCGGCATGTTCCAGGAAGAGCTCGATCTCCCGCCACCTGCGGGCCAGGCCGAAGGTGGCCTGCATGAGGTGGGTCAGATCCTCGGTGATGCTGCTCAGCCCCGAAGCGCTCTGGCTTCCCACACCCTCGGCGAGGCACTTCCGGATTCTCCGGTAGAGCAGCATGGACCGCTCCACGTAGTCCCGCATCTCAGCGCCGGGCAACACCCGGGTCTCCTCGTACAACAGCTCCAGGGGATCTCGTTCCAGCTGAAGGTGGCGAGGAACCGTGCCGGCTGCCAGGATCGCTCCCTGGCCGGCGCCGGCCAGCAGGGCCAGGGCCGAGGCGGGCAGCAGCTTCGCCAGCAGCTCCGAGCCCGAGATGGCGGAGGCGGCCACGGCACCCAGGACGGAGGCGAGTCCCAGGCCCAGAATCAGGGAGATCCGGGTGACGCCGTCCCGGATACCCCAGCCGGCCACCCAGCCCAGAAGGCCGCCGATGAGCAGGAATCCGAAGGCGGGGTGACCGGGAACGATGGAGTGGGCCACGGCGCCGGCCGGCAGCAGCCCCGAAAGGGTGCCCTTCCAGCTGGCTTGACCTCCCAGGCCCACATGCAGTCCGGCGAACAGGGCCAGCACCAGCGCGAAGGGCTGCAGACCCGGCGTCAGGTGGGCGAGGAGGGCCGTGGCCGCAGCCGTGGAGGCGGCGAAGGAAGCGGTCATCCGGAGCAGATCCATCGGCACTGCCGGAGCCACCGCCACGGCGGCAGATGCCCGCCGGGCCAGCAGCGCCGAGGCCGCGGCGGGCAGATTGGATGGACTGGTATGGCTCACTGTTGCGACCTCTTCCCTTTCTACCGGGTAGCCTTGTACGCCTCCTGGTGCTGCCGCTTCACTCCGGCGCTTCTTCGGGCGTCGGAGATCTCGTCCATCTCGCTCACGAACTGCTCGTACTGACCCAACTGGAGCCCCAAAGTCTTGCTCTTCAGGTCCGTCTCGTTCTTCTGCTGGCTTACCTGGATCTGATTCAGGAGCATCTGCTTCGCTTCCCGTCGCTTGCCGGCTTTCAGCTTGGAGAGGGCGGTGCTCATCACAGAAGCCACCTGGGTGGACTCCACCATCTCCAGGACCTCCCGGTCCCTGCCCTTGTCGACCAGGGCCTGGTCGCTCGAAACCTCGACGATGCCTGCCAGAGCCAGCTTCCTGGGCGCGTCGTTTTCCATGTCCCTGTAGGACAGCTCGAAGTCCGCAAACTCGAGGGTGCCCTCCGGCGATGCCTTCGCCTTCAGTCGAGCCACGACCTTCCGGGTCTGGCCACCGTAAAGATCACCGACAGGAACGAACAGGGTTCCATCTTCTCGTGTGACCTTGTAGCCGTAAACCTCCTCGATGGAGACCCCCGGCGCCGGCCGGAGCCGCAGGACGGCCCCCCTGGCGGCGGTCTTCATCAGGTCCTTCAGCTCGCCGGCATAGATCGAGGCCATCTGCTCTGGTGTCTCGATGAAGTGGTACTGGCCAGCGGCGGTCTCGGCCAAGCCCTGCAGCAGGTCTTCGTTGAAGTCATTGCCCAGGCCAAATGTGGAGAGGCCGACGCCCTTCTCGTACCAGTCCGATGCGAGCCGGTTCAGCAGCCGGGGCTTCTGGATTCCATTGTTGGCCAGGCCGTCGGTCATGAGCAGAACCCGGTTGATCTGGTCCGGGGCGAGATGGCGGACCACTTCCTCGGCTCCCTTGATAAAGCCCCCCGAGAGGTTGGTCGATCCGCCGGGCATGATCTGATCGATCAAGGCGTGGAGCCGGGCTCGGTCTTTCACCGGGCCGGAGGCGGACAGGACTTCCACATCGGAGTCGTAGACCACCAGGGCCAGCCGGTCCTGAGGACCGAGCATGTCCACCAGGGTCCGAGCTGCCTGCCGGGCGTACCCGAGCTTTCCCTGACTCTGCATGCTCCCCGACTTGTCCAGGACCAGGGCCAGGTTCAGGGGAGGCCTGTCGACCTTTCCCAGATCCTTGGCCGTCAGTCGGATGGCCAGGTGGAACTCGCCGGCTTGCCCGGCCGTGAGGACCCGGTTACCGGGGAGCACTTCCATCGTGATGGGACCCAACTGCTGACTGGCCGGCGGGGCCGGGTTGCCGGGCTTCGGCGGCGTTGGATTCACCGCCGGCGACGGGTCCGGCGCAGCCTGCCCGAAGGGGGATCGAATGAATGGGCCGGCGAAGACAACGACGGCGGCAAGTACCATGGCCTGTATCAGGGGCAGTTTCCAACGTTCCATCTTGATGACACCTCCGAGGGTCAGAGCGACGTTCCACACCCTATGACCCAGGATGCTTCAAATCGTTCCGCCCCGATCAACGTTACCGGCTTCTCGGGGAGTTATCCACCACCGTTCGCCCCACTATGGATGCCCGCATCCAGGACGACTGAATGGCCGAGTTTTCCCG
>JAJFLN010000690.1 GCA_021772705.1 Candidatus Cloacimonadota bacterium
CATTCAGTCGTCTTGGATGCGGGCATCCATAGTAGGACGAACGGATCGGGAAAACTCGGCCATTCAGTCGTCCTGGATGCGGGCATCCATAGTAGGACGAACGGATCGGGAAAACTCGGCCATTCAGTCGTCCTGGATGCGAGCATCCATAGTGGGGCGAACGGAGGAGGGGACCCCCTGGGTGACATGCACCCCCGCCCCACAGCCTGACTCCCACAGAATCCGTCTCCCCTGCTAAGATGTCCCTCAGGCATGAACTCCTCTTCCGCCAATCGACTCGTCGCGGTGATTCTCTTCTTCACCACCG
The DNA here is from genome assembly GCA_021772705.1 of Candidatus Cloacimonadota bacterium. Classification (GTDB taxonomy): domain Bacteria; phylum Muiribacteriota; class UBA6191; order JACPRK01; family JACPRK01; genus OFTM100. The sequence continues at coordinate 308 of JAJFLN010000690.1, forward strand.
TGGTGGTTTTCGCCTTCGCCTTCTTCACCCTCACAGGTGGCTTCAGGAAGATCGGGCTGCCGGGCTCCTCCTATCACTACGACGATGACGCCACGTTCCGGGTCGAGTCCAAGCCCGAACCTCTTGCTCCACCCAAGCCCCTCGTTCGACGCGCCCCGGTCCCCAGAGACGAGCCCTTCCGCCCGGTCACGGAAGCCGAGAAGGCCGTGCGGACTGCCCATCGGAAACTGGAGGACAAGGAAACACTGATGGCGATCCGGCGCCACGAGCGGCAACTACTAAAGGACTTCCTCTCCTCCGATGTGGGAGAGCAGTTCGTCACGGCCCAGAAGCTGGCCGAACAAGGGCAGTTCGATGACGCCAAGTCATTGATGAACTCGATCCTCCAGCAGATGGACGCCCTCGATATCCGGATTCGTTTGCAGCTCGTCAAGAGCGCCATCTTCATCTACCAGCGCAGCAAGGACCGGTCCGGGTTGCAGGAGATTCTCGCCACCTACCTGGAGCTGATCGAGGAAGACCTCTCCAATCCCCACATGGACAAGCGGACAAAGGCCTCCGCCAACGAGCTGCTCGATGAGGTTCAGGAGCGCATGTCAGAAGTGCGGTCCACCGGAGGGGGAAGCCGATGACGCCAAGCAGGAGCGGATTCCCGAGTCGCCGAGGCATCTCCCTCGTTACTGTGCTGGTGGCCTCGGCGTTGCTGACGACGGTTCTGATCCCCATCTTCATGCTCTTCCAGGCATCCAGGCAGAGCACGACCAACTCGATCAACTTCATCCTCGCTTCCCAGCTCATCGCCACCCAGATGGAGAAGCTGCGGGCCCTTCCCTTCCGTAAACTCGAGCGATACATCGTCAACCCATCCCGCCCCGTGCTGCCCGACGGTCGACCGGATATCCCGGATATCATCAACGGACCCTTTGAACGAGACCCGGAGATTCCCGACATCGTCGAAGAGCGGCTGTACGCCACCGGGGGAGTCAGCTTCGATCGGCTGACCTATATCGCCTACTTTCCGGAAGGCAATCCCAATCCCGGACGTCCCGACTTCTTCATGAGCCGGCAACGGATTCGCATCCGGGTCCTGGTTCGCTGGTCCGAACCGGGGGCTAACAACATCATACAGAGCAGGAAGCTGGCGATGTCGAGCATCACCCAGAATGAGAACTTCCATCCCAAGCCCGCTCTGGGAGGGTTCCGGTGAGGCGCCGCAAGTCAAACCGCCTCAGGTACGGCGTCACCCTCACCGAGACCCTGATCGCCGTGGCGCTTCTCAGCATGCTGGTGATCCTGGTCATGGCCGTGTCCCGTAGCGGCCGCCTTCAGGAGCAACAGGTGACTCAGTTCTCGGGCCTCCAGCGGGAAGCACGGAAGGCCATCGAGACCTTGCAGCGGGACATTCGAGGGGCCCGGCAGCTCGAGCTGTTGAGCCGGGGAGATCAGGGCCAGCTCGAGACGATGGTCTTCGTGGTTCCCTCCGACGATCAGCCCGATCGGGAAGCTCGCTACACCTTTAACACCACGGCTCGCATGTTGCTCCGGAACGGCGAACCCCTTCTCAGCGAGAACCTGCTGGACTGTCAGGTATGGCCCTTCGATCACGAGACGCCTCCGAAGGAAATCTTGGTCCGGGAAGACTACGAGCGTCTCTCATTCTTGAAGATCCGCCTCACCCTGGCTCGTTCCACCGAGGACGGCGGCCGGGGACGGAGGGTGTTCGACTTCCTGGTGTACCCGCGACTTCCCAACGCTGTCCGGAAGATCAAGGAAGGCAGACTGGATCAGGCGGGCTCCCGCTTCCGGCAGCAGCAGTGAGCCCCAGACCTCCCGTCGGAAAGCGCCGAGGTGACAGGCGCCGGAGTACTCCGTCCCGGGACGAATCGCTGCTGCCTGATGAGAATGAGGAAGTCCAGGGAGCTTCCCGTCAGCAGGGGAGGGTCCTGGGCGTCGATTCCGGCAGCCGGCGAATCGGCCTGGCACTCAGCGACCCCCTGGGCTGCATCGCCTCTCCCTACCAGGTCTTGGTGATCCGAAAGCTAGCCGAAGCGGTGGATCAGATCCTGCAAATCGTGAAGGAACAGGAGGTACGGCTGATCGTCGTGGGTCTGCCACTACGCCTGTCCGGCGAAGCGGGTGAATCGGCATCCCAGGCCCGGGAGCTGACGGACCGGTTGAGAGTTCAGGCCGCGATACCGGTGGAGGAGTGGGACGAGCGGTTGACCAGTGTGGGCGCCAGCCGGGCGATGCGGCAGGCGGGGGTCAAGGAGGAGAAGCAGCGAGGCCGGGTCGACATGGTCGCCGCCGCACTCATCCTTCAGTCCTACCTTGACGGGCATCGTTGAGCGACGCCGGGATAGCTGAATTCAGCTGCGATCGCCAGGGAAGTTACACGGAGTTCGCACCGGTGTTCTTTGTTGCCTCCGTGCGCTGCGTGATCCTCAATGGTTGAGGGCCCCCCATGTAACATGCGCTCCCGTGCCAGGGTGCATGTCCCGTAGGGGGTCCCCTGGCCTATTCCGGATCCGTTCGCCCCACTATGGATGCCCGCATCCAGGACGACTGAATGGCCGAGTTTTCCCGATCCGTTCGTCCTGAGCCT
>JAJFLN010000070.1 GCA_021772705.1 Candidatus Cloacimonadota bacterium
GTTCGCCCCAATTTGGATGCCCGCATCCTTTGTGGGCCGAACGGAGGAGGGGACCCCCTACGGGACATGCACCCAACCGGGGAGGATTTGGGTTGCGGAATACGTTGGACGGGGTACACTGAGGGGCCGCGCAAGAATAACTACGCAGTTTCGCATCCCATCTTCAGGCCATCTTCGGCCGCTCCTCAATCGCGGAATCCTCGACGTAGCCCACTACGCTTCCGGTCCCGCTCAGTCGAACCAACCGAATCTGACCCAAATCTGGGCGCGACTTCTGCGCATTTATTCCTGCGCGGCCCCTAAGAACTGGTTTGGATTTGTCAACGACCTGATTCTGAGCATGGTCGAGGGGCTCATTCGGAGCCTGGCTCGATAGGGGGGAGCATGATCAAGAGACTTCTTGGCGCAACACGGATTCGGGCATCTTGAGCGAGAGTTCCATTGCGGTAGCTCAGGATCTCCAAAGAGCTTGGTTCGTTCTGCTCTTGGCGTTGGCCTGCCCGCTGGTGACGCCGAGTCCTGTTGCAGGCAATCCTCCGTTCGTCACGATCAGCGTTCCAGTGACTGGCTCGGTGTTTCTTGAGAGCGGGGCGCTCTATTTCGGGGGCTCGGCTCATGACGCCACCGATGGATACCTGGCCGATGAAGATCTGATCTGGTCGTCCGATCGAGATGGCATTTTTGGAACCGGTGCCTCCGTCACCTTCGCGGCCCTGACGACCGGCCTTCACGTGATCCGGCTCACCGGCGTCAACAGCGCTTCGCAGAGCGCCGCAGCAAGCGTAACCATCGAACTCCTTCACCCCGATCTGGCACCGGCGCCGACGGTTCGAATCGTGACTCCCTTCGATGGGATCTCGTGGCCAGCGGTCTTTCCCTTGGATCTGATCGCGAGGGCAGCGGTAGTGTCGGGGGTACGACCGTCTCTGGCGTCCGCATGCAGCGGGTTTCGACGAACCCCGTCTGGGTCTGGTCGGGGTTGATTTCGAACTCCGACCTGGATGGGAGCAGAAAGATCACGATGTCGGCACTCGATTATGCCCTCAATCCGCTCCTGGGCCAGCCTTCAAATCGAACGTTCGCGATCGACATCACTGCTCCGACCTACACGGTTGTGTTCGACTGTGAGAGCCGGACCTGTGGCTTAGGACCACTGGCGCTGACGGCGACGTTTTCCGAGGCTGGGATCGCGTCTGCCCCCGAGATCAGCATCGCTGGCGGTGCTCCCGCAACGGACAACGACGAGCCCGGTCTGGCCATGACCCCCACGACCAACCTCGCCTCCTGGAACTACTTCCGTCAGATCCAGGGCAACGGAGTCGACGACGGCCTCTTCCAGATCGACATCTCCGCCGCCGACCCCGCCGGAAACCAGCTGGTCGAGCCGAGCTCCCTCTCCACCTACGTCGTCGACACCCTGGCCCCACAGGTTCTCGGCCTCACCCCGAGCCGAGGACCGGAGTATCTCGTGGCAGGGCCCTTCTCGGTCACGGTCGAGTTCTCCGAGCCGATGCTCGAGTCGAGTCTACCGAGCCTTCTCGTCTCCGGACCAGCCTCTGCTGTCTTCACCACTCCGAACCCAGTCTGGATCGATGAGACCCACCTCCGGTTCGACCTGGCCGTCGACGGAGACACCAATCCCTCAGGACAATGACGTTGCGTCCGGTGAATCGCGGCAAGACGAAAAGTCATTCCCCCAATAACAAGATAGCCGCTACCCCGCAAAGAAAAAGTCGTTCGAGTATGGAAAACCAGCGCCCCGAGACTCAGCAGGAGGCACCTCATAGGCAAGAATGCTCACGTAGACCGGTTCCCGTGCATCCGTGACCGGATCCGCGCAACGTCATTGCCTCAGGAGACGCTTTCACTCTCTCCGTGGACATGCCGGAAGCAGCCGACCTGGCCGGCAACCCCGGTACGGGAGCCTCCCCTGTCCTCACAGGCATCGCCGATACGGTCGCTCCTCTGTTCACCTTGAGCTACAGTGGCCTGTCCCAGATCGTCAACGCAGTTGAGGCCGGCACCTTCACCGTCACGACCACCGTCACCGAGGCGATTGCTCCGCTGGTACCGGCCGTCGCCTGGACTGACGGCAACGGAGGAGCCGAGAACGATCACGAACCGCAGGCGATGAGTACCGTGCCGACCGCCGTCGCTTCCGCTGCTGGCGTCCCGGAGCAGAGATCGGGAAAAGTCCCCCCTGTTTTCCATGAATGGGTAGACGAGGGAGAGGGACAGGTCACCATCGGATGAGATCGCGGTCAGTGCCCGTGTTGATGTAAATGGGAAAACCGTAGGCATCGGTGGTGACGCCCGGGCTGTCGTTGATGATGTCGTAGAGAAGCTTGGCAGCCTGTTCGTATCGAGGTGTGGACATGGGTTTGGGGTAGACGTGCAAGCGGCCGTCCCGTAGCTGGCGGAAGGCAGGCTGGTTGAAGATGGCCTGGAGGATGGGGCGTGGGTCTCTTCGGTCGAAGTAGCAGTGGCGGCCGAACTGTTCCACGAGGATCTCCGAGACGTTGTAGGCAGCGCATTTGAGGTGTTCGAGTAGGGTCTGCTTTTCGAAACGGATGGTGACACGTTCTGGGAGCCGTAGTAGGGACGGAAATGCCCGTCGATGTACAACGTGCCGAGCCGGACCCAGTCCAGCGCCGCGTAGCTGCGCGCCAGCATCCACCGAAGGGACTCTCCAAGTTGGTTCTCGGCCGCTTCGACCAACCAGCTCCGGACGGTCTTGATGTCCGGTGCCTCCGGTGCACCCACGAGCTGCCCCAAGCTGGGCTGGTCCGCATCCTCCTGCCCTTCTCTTTCGGAAACAACCCGAGCACTCCGTCTTTGCGGTAGGCCTGCATGAGCTGGCCAACTCGCTGATGAGAAAGGCCGAAGATGTCCCCCAGTTCTCGATACGTCAGCACCTTGTTCACGGCCAGACGAACGATTCCTAACCGCTCCGAAACCACATCTCCCAGGTCGAATCGATCAAAAACATGCGGGCCGACGCAAACTTCCCATGTCGAACCACGCAATAGGATCTGCCAAAGGCCGTCTGGAGATTCGTAAGCCAGCAGCGGAAGCTCGTCGGATTGAGAAGACTTCATGCACCGAGTGTGCACCGAAACTTCCCATGGATCCAGACTTTTCTGTCCATAGCCGAACCGCTCTCATGCCAACCCGCATCCAGACAGCCTTAGCGCGATATCGGCCCGAAGCCCGGGGGGGCTTTTCCCGATCTCTGCTCAGAGGATCGCGTAATGCCACTGGAGACCTCAAGTCATCCATGAGCAAGATTGCCAGACTCATAGGATAGGGACGAAGAAGCGCCTTCAGTCACTACTCTTCTTCCCGCCACCCCAGGCGTGAAGGGCGAGGGCCACGGCGATGACGCCGTAGGCGATGAACACCCGGAAGTACTCACCGATCTGCGGGTCCCCCATCAGGTGCTTGCCAGCCAGGGGGGAGGTGACGAACAGGGTGTGAAACATCAGCGTCCCCATCAAGGCCTGCCAGACCGTGGCCCGGCTGACTGTCGCTCCGCCCACCAGCAGGGAGGCGACGGCGAACATGCCTATCTGCTCGTGGGAGCTGTAGGTATTCAAAGTCCCCATGTTCTGCAGGTAGATGATCTGTCCCCAGGCCGCCAGGACCGTGGAGAGGATCACGGCGACCATCCGGACCTGATCGACGGGAATCCCGGCCACGGCGGCGATGTGCATGTCCTGGCCCACGGCACGCATGTCCTGCCCCAGCTTGGTCCGCAGCAGGCGCCTGATTCCCACACAGAGCAGGACGATGATCCCCGCCGTGGCCAGGGGCAGCTTGATCGGCGGCGAGAAGGAGGCCGACATGGCCCGCAGCGCCGCGAAAGGATTGTCCGGGTCGGCCGCTGGCGCCTCGGGCTTCCTCACGACCTTTCCCGCCAGTCGCACCTCCATCCCCTTCCCCGCCATCCAGGATACTGATGCCACGTCATCCAGGGAGTACTCCATGGACTTCAGGTTCACCGTGTTCCTCAGGCCGAAACCCTGAGGCAGGATCAGATCGGGATTCGAGAAGGGTATGAGGGAACCGACGAGAAACAGGAACAGTAACTGGTAGAGGCCGTTGGAGAAGAACCCTGCGATCAGACCGGTCACCATCTCCCGACCCTTGGCCCGGTTGAACAGGCAGCCCACGAGCCAGCCGAAGATGACGGCGATGGGCAGGGCCAGTATCCAGGCTGTTCCCAGGGCCGAAAAGCCCGTCAGGTTCCAATGGACCACCGTGACGATGGCCATCTGACCCGCCATGGCGCCGATGACAATTCCGAAGTTGAGTCCCAGTCCGGCAAGAACGGGGATCAGCAGCGACAGGGTGGTGAAGGAGTTCCGGACCAGCCGGTTCAATATCTCTCCCGTCAGGAAGCTGGCAGACTGCCTTGATGCAATGCAGAGGGCCAGACTGACCAGCAGGAAGGTGACAGGAACAGCGTGGTTCCGCAGCATCGCCAGGACGCGCTTCATCGGCTGCTCCTGGTCAGGGCATAGAGAATCATGCCGTTGGCCGCTATGACCCGGGCCACCTCGCTCAGATCGCCGCTCAGCAGCTCGTTGGTCACGGGCAGGGCGATGGTCAGGAGAGTCTGGAACAGGAGTGTCCCGATGATCACGTGGCTGACCGATGCCCTGACGACAGAGCCGCCGCCAATCAGAAGGGCCGCCACGGCGGGGAAGGCCATCATCAGTGGGGCCAGGTAGAGCTGCACGAACCCGTAGGAGGTGGAGAAGGCCACCATCCCGACGGCAGCGAGCATGGTCGAGAGGGCCGCCGCCAGGAGCCGGCTGCGATTCTCCGAGATGCCGCAAGCCCGAGCGTAGGCAGGGTTCTCTCCCGACGCTTGAATCCCGAGACCCACCCGGGTCCTAAAGAAGACCGCCACCAGGCCGCAGAGGAGCAGGAAGTAGAGCAGCAGCCCGGTGGGCACGCCCATTCCGCCGATCTCGAATCGCCCCAGGTTGTCCAGGATCTTCCCCACTCCCGGCGTGCAAGGAAGCGTGGTCCTCAGGCCGTGGCCCCCGATGGGCCAGATCATCCGGGGGTTGGTGAAGGGCGCCAGGAGCCAGAAGGTACACATGCCGCTGACGATGGAGAAACCGACGTAAGTACCGACCATCATCTCCTGGCCTTTGACCCGGTTCAGCAACCAGCCGTAGGCCATTCCAGCCACCCAGCCCAGAACGGCGGCAAGGGCCGTGGCGGCCCAGAAACCCTTCCAGCCCGACAGGTTGAACTCCATGGGAACCAGGAGCCCTACCAGGCCGGCCACGATCCCCACGGGTAGACCGAAATTGAGACCCAGGCCTCCTCTGACGGCGGGCAGCAGAGCCAGGACAATGACGCCGTTTCGACCGACTCGAACCAGGGAATCCCCCAGCAGACCTGCCATGTCCAGATTCTTGATAAAGGCCAGGGCCAGGAGGGACAGGACGAAGCCGCCGATCATCAGCCGAGGAATGCCCACGGAGAGGATGTGCCTCAAGAGCCACCTCTCGTAGAGTGCGATGATTCTCTCGCGCATCCTTCGGTCAACCTGCCATGGCAAGACCGAACTCCACGTCCGGTGCGTCGGGGGCCAGGATCTTCGAGACCCGCCCGCGAGAGACGATGGCCACCCGGTCGCAGACCGATCGAAGCTCGGCCAGTTCACTCGATGTGAGGACCACCGTCATCCGTTGTTTCCGGTTGAGTGCCACCAGTTCATCCAGTATCCGCTGCTTGGCGCCGACGTCGACGCCCCGAGTCGGCTCGTTCACCAGGAGCAGATCCGGATCGCCGGTGATCGCCTTGGCGATGCAGACCTTCTGCTGATTGCCGCCCGACAGTCTCCGGACCGGTTGCTCCGAGCCCACACAGCGGATGTCGAACCGCTCGATCATCTGCCGGGCGTGCTTCGAGAGGCTGCTTCCGTCGAGTAGCCCCAGACCGGGAATCCAGGACTTCAAGAACCGCTTCTGGCAGTGAATCCAGGGCAGCCCCATGTTCAGCTCGATCGATTCGTCCAGCAGGAGTCCCACCCCTCGCCGATCCTCCGAGACGAATGCCATGCCCCGCTTCATCGCCTCCAGGGGGTTGTGCAAAGGAAATGGCTGTCCATCCTTTGCCACCTCGCCGGTGGCGGCGAACAGGCCGGCGAGACCATTGGACAGCCCCAGTTTTCCGTAACCTGCGAGCCCTCCAACGCCCAGGATTTCTCCGCGCCGAACATTCAGATCCAGGCCGCTCACGGACTCACCGGGCATGGACACCCGAAGGTCCCGAACCGTGAGTATCCTGTCTTCATCCTGGACCGGGAACTTGCGGGCCGGTAGGCTCCGGGCCTCGACCTTTCTTCCCACCATCAATTCGGCGATCTTGCTCGCATCGGTCTCCTGCCGCTGCATCGTGCAGACCTGCTCACCATCACGAAGGACCACGACCCGGTCCGCGATCTCCAGCACCTCGTCGAGACGATGGGTGATGAAGAGAATCCCGATTCCGTCCGCGGCCAGCTGCTTCATCGTCGTAAGGAGCCGGTCCGCCTCCGTCTCGGCCAGGACGGCGCTGGGCTCGTCGAAGACCAGCAACCGGGCCCGGCTCCGGTCGACCTCACGGGCGATCTCGATGAATTGCTTGTGACCCACCGGTAGTTCACCCACCAGGTCCAGGGGATCCACGTCCAGTCCGACGCGATCCAAAGCCGCCTGCGCATCGGCCAGCATGGTCGCCTCGTCCAGACTCCGTAGCCTCGACCCAAACGACGAAATTCCCTCCAGTATCGTCGAGATCAGGTTCGACCGGGTCACCTCCCGGTTGAGCTTGATGTTCTCCACCACCGAGAATCCCGGAACCAGCATGAATTCCTGATGCACCATGCCGACCCCAAGCTCCATTGCTTGCTGCGGTGACTGGATACGGACATCCTCGCCACCGATCTTCACGGTCCCCTCGAAACCACCGGTCTCGAGGATCACGGGCATTCCGAACAGGATGTTCATCAGTGTCGACTTGCCTGCCCCGTTCTCGCCGACCAGACAGACCACCTCGCCGGCACCAACTTCCAGATCGATCCCTCGGAGTACCCGGTTCCCGTAGTACTCCTTGCCGATTCCTCTCATCTCGAGCACAGCCGTCACGACTTGCTCCTGGCGGAGGACCTCGACGTGTCACGGACCATCAAAAGATCTGTGACTTTCCAAGCACGTTGTAGAAGTGTCCCTCGTCTTCCTTCAACGGATGAACCTCGACGGGATGCTCTCCGGTCTGCTTGTCCAGGAACCGCTTTGCATCCTCGATGGAGGTCAGGTCCGCCTTGCCCTCTATCGCTGCCTTTGCGAACTCCACGGAGGCGTAGATGGCTGTGATGGTGAACGGCTCGAACCAAGTGGCGAACCGTCCTGAGCTACCCCGCTCGGCGATGCTCTTCCGGATCTGATCGGAGATGAAGGTCATGTCCCCGGCCTTCTCTCGGGGAATGGAGAGCCCCAGGGCACCGGGGTACCCGTGGGTGGGACTGGGGCAGCACTGCTCCGGGAAGATGGCGCCGGAGTCGAGTACCGAGAGGATCAGCGGCTCCTGCATCGCGCAATTGGTGGAGAAGAAGGCCACGTCCTTTCCGTGACGGGCCACCTGCCTCGGCACGTCCTCCAGGACGAACTGCTGCGTCGCAGGGATGCCTCCCTCACCCATGGGGTCCGGCGCCGCCACGTTGATGAACTCCATGCCTGCCCTCTTCGCCGAAGCTGCCATCTGGTCCCGCCGCTGGGCCAGCAGTTCCTGAGACATGTGACGCGGGAAGGAGTAGTGGACGAACTTCTTGGCGCCCATCTTCTTCGCCAGATCGACCAGCACGTCGCCGCGGCGCAGCTGATCGGAGTTGAAGACCACGTCAGCGACCCGGTTGATCTGATCCACGTCCTCATGGGGTTCGACCAGGAGGAACTTGAGGTCCGGCCGGTGCGGCTTGATCTTCTGAATCGCCGCCATGGTCCCCGGGATTGCCTGGGCGATGACGATGGCCTTCACCTTCGGGTTCGACGCCAGCCCCACGATCTGGGAGATCGTGGTCTCCTGTTCCTGCATGAAGTTGTCGGGGTAGGTGACGTGCTCGAGCAAGCCCGGGTATCGCTCGTCCATCTCCCGGGCCGCCCGGTACTCGTCCTCTCCCTGGCTGACCGTGCCGGTCATGATCCCGATCATGAACGGCACCGCCGGCTCTTCAGCGATCACTCGAAGCGGCAAGGCGAGCAGAAGCGCCGCCGTCAAGAGCACGCAAGCGACGCAACCCAGCGTCCGTCCCAGTCCGATGATCTGATTCTTCCTCATCAATACTCCTTTGTCTCCGAGTCGGATCTCGTTTCGCTCGTCTCGCCCCGGCATTCCCTCTGCCCGGCGGCGAATCAGCCGTTCTTCAGTTCTTCTGCGAGCCGACCCAGTCGCTCCTTCAACTCGTCTCGGGTCTTTCGGAACCGGGCTAGCCGCTCCTCCTCGGACTCCGCCTCGCCCCCGGCGGGATCCTCCATCGCCCAGTTCAGCTTCCGGGCCTTGTCGAAACCGGTGGGACAGACCTCCTCGGCGCAGAGCGTGACCACCACGTCCACATCGGATGCGGAGATCTCCTCCACTCCCTTGGAACGTTGATCCGCCAGATCGATCCCGATCTCGGTCATGACCTGCCGAGCCTCCGGCCGGACCTGGGTCGGCTGACTGCCGGCGCTGTAGACCCGGCAGCCCTCGCCAAGCACCGAACGCGCCAGGCCCTCCGCCATCTGGGACCGGGCCGAGTTGGCCACACAGAGGAAGAGTACACCTTGACCGCCCTCGTCGGCGGCGCTGGACGACAGTCTGTACATGGCCCATAGCAGTCCAGCCAACATCACCAGTGAAGTGATGTCCATGGTCAGCCCCTCCTCGGACAGCACGTGAACCGGCAGGCTCACTCCCGCCACGATGACTCCGGCCAGGAGGATGCCCGCGATTGCCTCTCCGGCGATGAGGCCCGAGGAGACCAGCACGCCCCTGTGGACAGCGTGACGCGCCGCCGTTTCATTTCTGGATGCCGTCACCCGGTTCAGTACGAGCCACTGGATCAGGCCGCCCAGGAGAATGGGCACTGCCATCATGAATGGAAGGTAGATGCCAACGGCGATGGGCATCAGATGCAGTCTGAACCGGGACTGTCGTTTTTCCAGGACCGCATCGGCGACAACGATGGCCACACCCATGGCCGCCCCGGCCCCGATCAGTCCCCAGGGAAGCTCACCCTGCCCCATCAGGGCCTGGGCCAGCTTGGCGAAGAGCGTCGCCTGGGGGGCCAGCATCTTCTCGGACCCGATGACGTAAGCCTTGTGGAGGAGCATCAGCACCGGGGACATGACGAAGGCAGCCACGACGGCGCCGATGATCTCCACGATCTGCTGGTTTCGCGGAGTGGCCCCCACCAGGTATCCGGTCTTCAGGTCCTG
>JAJFLN010000691.1 GCA_021772705.1 Candidatus Cloacimonadota bacterium
CGGCCATTCAGTCGTCCTGGATGCGGGCATCCATAGTGGGGCGAACGGAGGAGGGGACCCCCTGGGTGACATGCACCCTGCTGCTGAAGACGAACTGCTGACCGATCAAGACTTTGGCGAGGCCGGATCTGTTTCTTGCCCGGATGGCGACTCTGAGTCCCCCGGATCGTGGCGAGGCAGATCGACGATGAATGTCGCTCCATTTCCGGGAGTACTTTCCACCCGGACCGAGCCCCCGTGGGCCTGTGCAATCCTCTTGACGATGGCCAGGCCGAGTCCTGTGCCGCTAGCCTTTCCCTGAGTGGCGAACGGCTCGAAGAGCCGCCCCGCCATCTCCGGCGCGATACCTGGACCCTCGTCTTTCACGTGGAGAGACCAGGTGGTGTGATTCGTGGTGCATCCAAACTCGACAACTCCATCGGGGGGAGTCACTTCCAGGGCGTTCTTGCCCAGGTTGTAGAGTAGGCGCCTCAACTTGTCCATGTCAGCGCAGACCACCGTATCCGAAGAGATGGAAACGGCCAGACGACCGCGCCTGGGCATGGCAATCGCTTCGAGATCCCGCACTACCTCCTCCAGCAAAGTCGAGGACCGGAAGCTGGAAGGCCTTAGCTCGTACTCTCCCCGGCTGAAGTCCAGCAGGTCGCGGCACATGGACTCCATTCGCCGGCTCTGCTCATAGATCTTCCCGGCGACGGCGACTCTCTCTTGCTCATCGTCTTCACCCTGCACCAGCTCGGACATTCCGGAGATGACTTGAAGCGGGCCGCGCAAGTCATGAACGAGAGATGCCGCCATGCGTCCCACCATGGCCAGCTGGTCGCTCTTGCGAGAGGCGGCGATGGTCCGCCGCATCGATTCGAACCGGTGGGCAAGGCGGCCGATCTGACCGGGGGCCGAGTCGGGAATCGGAGCGGTGTCATCTCCCAGGGCGATGGCGTCGACGGCGGTAGTCAGCTGATTCAGGGGTTCAGTGAGCTTGCGGGCCTCCCTCCACGCCAGCCAGATCGCCAGAAGCATGAAGAGGAGCAGCAGCCTCGCGAATTGATTGATCTCGGTACGAAGTTCATCCATCAGACGCTGAACCTTGAAGTCGGCCTCGAGCAGCGCCACGACCTTGCCGCTGGAGTCCAGGATCGGTGCGTAGGCCGAGATCCACTTGCCGTAGGAATCCTCATAGATACCGGTGACCACCGACTCCCCGTGTTCGAAGACAGGCCTCATTTCTTCGCGGAGATCGTAAGGAACTCCCACCGGGTAGGCCGTGTGCGTCCGGACCACGAATCGTGTCCCTTCACCGGATCGTGCGAGGGTATAGATTTCAGTATCGAGGCCCACGCTCTGCTGGACCTTGAGCAGGTAACTGCTCAGCTCTGCATACCCGGGACACTTGCTGTTCAGACATTCGTTCAGCGCTGTGTGAAGGTCCCCATCAACAGCCAGGGCCGCGGTCGTCACGATGCCGTGCAGCCTGGTTCCACTCGCCCGGGTCACCCGGTCAATCGTCCGATAGAAGTGGACAAGAATAATCGTGCATCCGAGGAAGAAGACCAGCCCGGTCGTGAGTGCGATGATTCTCCTGCGCATTGGCTTGTTTCCTGACTCGAGGTCATGATCAGCGGAATCGGGCCTCAGCCTCGGGGACCCGCCTCCCGCAGCAGGGCTTTCACTGCCTCTTCCACTGCGTCAGGACTGTAGTAATCGAGCGCCCGGATGTTCCCGGCCCGATCGATGAGGGCCATGTAGGGAGTTCCCTTGGCACGGTAGGCAGCGAATGTCTCGGTCATTCCCCGATCGATTGCAACAGGGTAGTTGAACTCGTTGCCCCTCACATAGGTACGGATCTTGGAGGGAGTCTGGAGCCGCTCCAGCTCAAAGGCCACGGCGATTCCCAGAACCTGCAGTCCCTGCGAACCATAGCGTCGTTGCATTTCGACAATGTGAGGGTGAACCGAGCGACATCCGGGACAGATGATCTGGAAGAAGTCAAGGAGGACCACCTTGCCACGCAGCGCCGCAAGCGTTGTCTCGGAACCCTTGATCCACTCGCTGACGCTGAGCTCGGGCGCCGGCAAGTGAGCTGGAGCAGCCCGCCTCGCCCGGCCCGATGATGAACCTGCGGAACTACCGGAGCCGGCAGCCATGAGTACGGGTCGATTGCCGGTAGCCTGACCCCTCTCGGAGAGCGCCTGCTTGCTGCCTGCAGACTCCGCCCTGACGGCGACGAGCAATGCGCAGATACCCAGGAATACAACGACAAGTACTTGAATTCGCATGAGGTCCAACCTTTCCTGCTGAAGGCAGTCTCACAAACAACCTGACGACCGCCCCATTCCCATGGTCTCCAGAAGTGCTCCGCAACTCAGTGTTCGCCCGCAAGCGGGTCCTCCCACTTCAGAGGGGCGAAGCGTTCGTCCAGCGGCGTTTCTGCGATGTGGTTGACGTAGTTGCTCAAGGTCTTGAGGGACACGATTGTCACCAGGTCCAGAACGTGGCGCTCCGTGAAGCCTGCCTGAAAGAACTTCTCCCTTTCTTCCCGGGACACCCACCCTCGACGATCGAGAATTGCGGTGGCAAAACATCGAATTGCCTCGGCTCGATCTGCCGGGAGCGGCTCGCTTCCCCGGAGTTCCTGCAATGTGGATTCGGGCACCTCGACCATCCTGGCAATTGCAGAATGAGCAGCAACGCAGTACGTGCAGTCGCTCCAGGCGCTGATAGTCAAGGCTGCCACTTGCTGTTCCACGGGGTTGAATGCGCTTTGCTTGAGTGCCTCGTTGACACAGGCGTAGGCCTGCACCGCCGAGGGAGAACCTGCCAGGACACGATACAGGTTTGGGATGAATCCGTATGTCTTCTCCACTGCCTCTAGTGCTGGCCTGGATTGCTCCGGCGGTATGACGCGACTGCGTCGATGGATGGTCAACGCGATTGAGTCATCGAACTGGACATTGAGACGGCCCGGGTACTCAGGGGTAACGAGTCGACCTTCCTGCCGAGAGGAGAGCAACCTGTCTGGGTCGCGGCAAGACCATGCCTGCAGCGTCGCGCGGGCTGGACGCGAGGAGACACTCACGAGGAGCAACTCGGGCGTGATCCGCTGGGACCCAGCACCTGAGTACACGTCGGCGGCAGACACGGCCGGTGGTTCCATCCCGGCCCCGCTTCGTCGTCCTTGTGAGAGTGAGCTAACGGAGAGATGGCGAGACGGATGCCGCTTTCCACGGAAGGTCGATCTTGCGGAGCCCTGACGTTCAGTCTCGGGCTCGCCTCCGCTCTCTGACGGAGCGAACGCGTTCGAGGAGAGACGATGGTAGCGCACCTCGCATGGAGGCGCTGTCCGAACCGGCGAACTTCCCTTCCAGAACGTC
This sequence comes from Candidatus Cloacimonadota bacterium, assembly GCA_021772705.1. Classification (GTDB taxonomy): domain Bacteria; phylum Muiribacteriota; class UBA6191; order JACPRK01; family JACPRK01; genus OFTM100. The sequence continues at coordinate 3,372 of JAJFLN010000691.1, forward strand.
GCCGATGGGATCCGCTCCTCCGACACCTCCGGGTCTCAGCGGATCTTTCCGGTTTCGTGGTGGCAAGAGTGGCGGCAGCCTGTCAGGAGTAACGGATCCGGCCGATCGCGACATCGAGCCCGATGACGAACGGGTCCCAAGTGTGACCCGGGTCTTGCCCGGCGCGGGGAGGAAGCGTAGCTTCCTGTCGGGGTCCTCGAGGGAGGCGCGACCTTTCGAGTCCTCGACCCAAATGACTCGTCCTCCCTGAACAACGAAGGTCTTCTCCGCCAGGACCCACGACCTCGCCGTCTTGCCAGCCCCCCTCTCGTAGCGAAGGCGACATCGGACGCGCTTCAATCTCACCTCCGCGTCCACGGGGAGAGAAAATAGCCTGGCCTCACCCGGGGATATGGCTTCTCCTGCCGCCCCGCTCCACCGTGCCAACCAGCGTTTGCCCCCCGTGTCCGAGCGACCCCACTCGGCTTCCAAGGTCATCCCCTTTTTCCCGCAAGTGCCCGTCGGTAGCCCGTGAAGCGCTCCCACGTTGCGAACCAGAACCTGCAGCTTGCCGCCGCCGTTGGTCACGCGTGCGGTAATGGTCGCGGTACGATCCCACAGCGGCTCCAGGGACCAGGAGTGATCACGACTGCGCTTCGAGGAGTGGAACAGGGCCGTCCAGTTCTGGGTAAGGCGTCGAACCCGTCGGGGCATGTGGCACTCCTGACAGCTCTCGGTCGCGCCGAGTGCCACCGCGTCTTCCCATTCGGAGTACTGCTCCTCGTGGCACTTCCCGCACACCTGCGACTCGAGAAACCTCCTGTCATGAACCGTCTCGAGGGCCCCGTCAAGGGCGTAGGGGCCATGGGGGTGCATGTCCCGTAGGGGGTCCCCTGGCCTATTCCGGATCCGTTCGCCCCACTATGGATGCCCGCATCCAGGACGACTGAATGGCCGAGTTTTCCCGATCCGTTCGTCCTGAGCCT
>JAJFLN010000692.1 GCA_021772705.1 Candidatus Cloacimonadota bacterium
CGGGAAAACTCGGCCATTCAGTCGTCCTGGATGCGGGCATCCATAGTAGGACGAACGGATCGGGAAAACTCGGCCATTCAGTCGTCCTGGATGCGGGCATCCATAGTAGGGCGAACGGTTACGTGAGGGGAGCTCGGATTCCCTACACCAGCTCTGGGATCACTCTGTCGCGTCGTTGGGCGTGCTGTCGATCAAGACCGTCCGGCCATTGAGGGCTTGTACGGGCCGGTTGTTCTCACCCACGATGTGGTGGATGGCTGCTATCTGTCCCTTGGAGACCTTGCAGGCCTTGGTCATGACGATCCAGGTCACGCCCTCGGCGCAAGGCGGGGACGTGAGGGAGCCCTGGTAACGGTAGTACCTGCCCTTGGATCCGAAGAACTCCAGGGGTGAAACGGTCACGATCGTGCTGCTGTATCGATCGCCGGTGTTCCTGGGAAGATGGTCGGTGATCTTCTGAAACGTCACGTTCTCGTCTCCCTCCTCGAAGAGGACGCCCAAGGCCGCCAGTTTGCCCGACTCCGACTTGTGAACCAGATGCATGGCCATGGGGAAGCTCTTCGAGGCCACCTGATGCTCGCTTGGCGTGCGGAAGTGGAACTGCTTGAGTTCGTACTTCTCGCCGCCGATCTTCAGCCAGCTGCCGGGGGCGTAGTTGACCTGAACCGTGTGACCGTTGTTCACGAAGTCCAATGGTGTTGGCGAGTAGGACAGCTCCAGGGGAGGCAGGTCCTCATCCAGGGGCACCGTGATATCGATGGGTGACTGACTCGTGCCCGCGCCACACTTCACGAAGTCATCGTTCAGGAGCCCCCACTTACTGGGTCCCTTCTCGCCGGAGTAGGTCCATGCAGCGTGAGCAGCATGGGATTCCGCCGGGATCGCGTCATGGGCGGCGGCAGCTGGATCGGCTGCTTCAGGAGCCGAGTCGGAAGGGTCCTCCGCCAGTGCCGGAGACGCAATGAGAAGCAACGCTACGAGGGTCATTACGGCGAATCGAGACATCACAACCTCCGAGGAGAGGGAAGATCCGAGGGTCAACGGATCAGCAGTTTCTTGATCAGTTTGGCAGAAGAATCGATAGCATCCGATGCCCGAGTCAGGTCATAGCTCATCATCCTGAGAGGGGGGCGCCCCATCATCCAGGCAGGGGGCTCCAGCCCGGGCCTGAGGGGAATCTGACCCGAATGGCTGCGTGCGAGTTCCTGCTCCACTTCGGCGCTGAGAAGATAGGCCCCCAGACGGCGTGCTGCTTCGCGATGCGGAGCGTTGAGGATCACGCCCACGGTGTTCGGGAACAGGACCGCACCGGTTTGATCCTCCCCCTGATCTGGGATGACTATCTTGACGGGCCGTCCGGCACGGATGGCTCCGAGAGCGTCGTCGGTATCGGTCAACCCCATGGAGGCCGAGCCGTCGGATACGGCATCACGGACGGCTGAGTTACTGGCCACCACCTGCACTTCATTGGCAACCATGGCCTCCAGGAAGCCTCGGAACCGGGCTGTCCCCATCTGACTCTTCAGGATGGCCATGTGTGTCGAGGTGCTCCCAAAGAGGGGGTTGGCCATTGCGGCCTTTCCCTTCCACCGAGGATGGGCCAGATCGAGGACCGATGTGGGAGCCTTTTCCTCCTTCACCAGATCCGTGTTGTAGATCAGTACGCGCATCCGGGCGGCGAAACCGTACCAGCGTCTGCCCGGATCCTTGAAGCCGGCCGGAAAGTACTTTCCTTCCGGGTTCTCCCATGTGGCGAGGATGCCCTTCTTCTGCAAGAGCAGCATCCGGGCAGGCTCGTTGTTCCAGAAGACGTCACAAATCGGATTGGAGGACTCGGCCATCAGGCGATTGAAGAGGCCGACGGTCTTGTTCGCTTCCGTGTCGTAGACCGGCTTGATACGGATACCCGTACGGCTCTGGAACGTGGCGAGGATGGGTTCGGCGAACGGGCGATCGTGGGTGACATAGCAGACCACTTCGGGCTGACTCGGGACAAACTCATTCCGATCCCTGGGGGGCGCGGGTTTGATTGTCGGCGGAGGGGGGTCCAGGAAGAACATCAGAGCACCTGCAAGAGCCAGGACTCCCAGGAGCGTCTTGAATGTGCTCGATCCCCTCACGCATGAGGAACTTAACAGACCTCATACTGCCCGTTGTAGTGTTTCCAGCCTATTCGCGCACGATTGAGCGGAAGAGTCGAGGAATTGTCAGGGCGACAGGGCGCTCGGAAGGTTGATTGGCTGATCCTCACGGGCGGGAACCAGGTAGCCTCGACCCAGGCGAACAGGTCGAACTGATGCGCCGAGTCCGCGGACAAAGGTCCTGGCCCGGTTCCTCTCTCCTCCCGTGCCGGGGATGTACTCGACGGCGAAGTTGCCTCCCGAGAGGGTGAGCAAGTCACCGAGGCTGAAGCTCGACGGAGATCCGAAGGGGAACGCAATGGCGTTGATTCCCTTCTCGAGTTGCACCGTTCGAGCCGATGCGGGCCAGGGGCGACCGGAGAAGGAGAAGGTCTTGGCGGAAGGGACGCCGACCAGGTAGCCTCGATTGCCCTCGATTCCCCAGGCCGTCAGGCCCGAGACGTTGCCGAGGAACAGCTGGAATCGCCCATCGGTGGCCCGGGCGGCCCAGCTGCCGCCGGAGTCTCGAAGGAGATCCGATACGGTATAGGGGGAGGCTGTCGTGCCGGGATCCGCAGGCAGCGCCACCAGGTTGATACCTGTCGTGACACTGACGCTGGTCAGGGAACTGAAGACGAAGTTCTGTCCTCGGAAGCGAGAGGCGATGTCAGCCACGGCCAGAGTGACACCGGCAGGGGTGAGCACCCTGGGGATGCCTGAGGGATCGACCATCTCCACGGTGATGGAGTCTCCCGGCCCGGCCACGGGCTGGTCGAGACTGGCGAGGATGGCCTCGTAGGAGCCGTTGCCGCCCTGAACGCGACCGCTGCCGGAGATGCCTCTCGCCGGGTTGAAGAGCACGATCTGAGAGCCGTCGCCAGCTGGGCCACCCCGATCCGAGAAGATCCGTCCAGCCAGGCGGAACTGAAGCGGCAGCGTGGGGGGCGGCTCGACTCTCAGGAGTCTGGTGGCCGTGCCCGTCCGGCTCTGGGAGTCCGTGGCAGTGAGGGTGATGACGTGGTCCCCTGGCGTGGCCAGCACCGCTGAGACCGGGCTTCCTGTTCCGAGACTACCCTCCAGCTGGGAGGAGAAGGCCAGGCTGCTGGACCCCAGCCGGGTGCCGGTGGAATCGAAGGCCTCTCCTCGGAATCGAAGGGTCTCGCCCGCCACGGTACTGGACCCCTCGAGGGGCTCCAGTATCCGGGCCAGAATGCCCAGAGACACGTTGTCGACTGTGAATCCCGTGGTGGAGCCAGCGGCTCCGGAGGCTCCACCGCCAGCAGCACGGGGGGTGAAGCGGAGGATGACACCGGTCTGCCTGGCGGAGGTGATATCGCCGGCGCTGTTCCAGAGGAACCGATGTGGCGATCCGTCGGGGGCGGCGGTCAGGCCGGTCAGCGCCTCACCGCCTGTGGCGGCGGTGGCGACCGAGAAACTGCTGCCGTTGTCGGTGGAGAACTCGACTGTCACGTCAGCGGAGTCTCCTTCCGCATCGAGGAGGGCATAGGCGATGGAGGCGACGCCTTGGATGTCATCCGCCGGGGTGGTGGCCACGGCCCGGGGGGGATTGTTGGTGGCCGCCGCGAGGTTGACCGTGACAGCCTGTTGGGCTGTGGTCGTCCCGTCTGCCACGACGAGCTGGAATGCCAGGGTGCCGGTGGAGTCCTGGTTGAAGAAGACCGCCGGTGCCGACGTACTCGACAGGGCAACCGCCGTACCGCTGGTCTGGGACCAGGTGTAGGTGAGAGGGTCCCCATCGGGGTCGGAGCTCTCTGCTGCGTCGAGGATGACCCGCCCCGGTCTGGCGTCGATGGTGGAGGCTGTGACGATGGCAGGAGGGCTGTTGACCGTGGAGGTGACCACAGTGACGGTGCCGGCGGATGTGGCGGCCGGAATGGGGGCGACGGCGCTGGAGTCGACCAGGACGACCCGGTCCAGTCGCACATCCGTCGGACCCAGCCCGAGGGCGCGGAAACCGACAGTGAAGAGAGTGCGGGCTCCGGCGGAGGAGGCTCCGGCGGCCGGGCCAAGACGGGCGAGACCGATCACGAGCCGGCCCGTCTTGCCGTCCTCCAAGGCCTCGGCCCGGATGGTGGAGGTCGTGCCTCCCGTGTTCAGAAAGGACCCTTCCCCGATGGAGGGCTGGATTCCGTTGGAGATGTCGTCGTCGGCGTCTTTCAAGGTGAGGCGGCGCGGGTCATAGACGATGTCCAGGCTGCCGCCGTAGAGGTTGGCGGTACTGGACATGGTGAGACGAAGCTGGAAGTCGGTCTCGCTCTTGACCGTGGGCGAGCTGAGAGCCACCTGGGTGGACGCTGTCAGGGGGGCTGCTGTCAGGATGAATAAACAGATTGAGACCAGAATGGGGGCCACGGAGATCACCTCTCGACTCGGAATGGGGAGGACTGGGTGGCTACCCGGTCACTGAGGCTGGCGACGGTCACGGAGAGGGTGTGGTCTCCTGTGTCCAGACCGTCGATGGGGAATTCGAGAGTATATGGCGTGTAGGCCTGCTCTTCCTCGAAGACTCTCTGATTGTCCACGTAGACGATGATCTCGAACCGATCCCGGAGCATCTCGGGGGCCGTGGATTCCGACAGAGCGACCCGTACCGTGGCACTTCGATTCAGGACAGGTATCCCTTCCTTTACAGCCAGAGGTTCCACGAACTGGGTGGTGAACGTGGGGCGCGCCGCCAGGGCCTCGCCATCCAGGGCATGAGCGTTCCTGGGGGACTTGGACAGGAGCATTGCCTTTTGGAGCTTGGATCGCCGTGATACGTCCCCGGTGGCGGCCTTCGCTGGCGCCAGGCCGGTTGATTTTCGAGCCGGTCCCTGAAGGATGACCGACGAATCGGGCAGGGAATAGGCCTGAATGATCAGGGAGAAGTCTCCATTGCCGGCCACATCGATGAGACCTGTCTCGTCCTTGCCGTCCCAGGGGATCTCGTGTTCACCAGCCGGAAACGGGCTCCATTCGGCGAGAGTCTTGAGCAAAGGCCCCCCGTGAATCCCGGTTCGAATCCGGACCCGGGCAGCACGGGAAAGGGAGAAGCGGACGACCCGGCTGGCCGGTACGTACCGGTAGTCCATGGGGGCCAGATCGACGGGCTCTCCCCCGGAGTGGAAGGCCGGGTCCAGCTCCCAGGTCTTACCCGAGGTTCCCTCCAGTCTGACGACGGGATAGTAGGCCTGTCCCGTGCCAGCCTTCCCGGACTCGTCGGTGTCACCGCTCCAGCTGACTGAGTGAATCCCGGCTTTCACGTTCATCCCGTTCATGAGCGTCCGGACCCTGCGATGTGCAAGATCATAGAGGATCAGGTGGCCCTTGCCGGCCTCGGGGAAGTGAATCGAGAAGATCACGGTTCCACCGGAAGAATCGATGGTGTTTCGGTCCCTGTCTACCTGGAGCCCCTGTGCCGCCGGGGCCGATCCAGGCAGAGTCATGAGAACCCATGCCGCCAGCGCGAGGGCGATCCAGCCCGGGCTTGCGCCGCCGGTCTGCTTCGGTCGGAAATGTCTGGCCGTGAGGTTCATTGACGTCGCGCTGCTCAGTTACCCGAGAGCACTTCCTCCTCTGTCGATGGATCGAGGGCCGCGTTGCGCCCGGACCTCAGGAACCAGGTCGGCTGGGTTTCCGCTTCCGCGGCCAGCTTCTCCGCCGCCGCCACCACCTTGCTCGAGGTGCCCGCCGGAGCTGACGTGACTGTATCGCCACCCTGCAAGTCGACTTCCAGAATCCACATTCTTCTCGGCCCCCAGCGGTTCTGGATGACCTTGACCGTCTTCACCTTGCCGGAGGTGGAATCGATTCCGGGCCGGGGCGGAGGATACACGAAGTTGACCTGGCCGTTGCCCACGGCGATCTCGACGAACTCGGCGTAGGAGACCTTCAGCATGAACGCGCTGGCCGCCAGGGTGAGAATCAACGCCATGCCGCAGAGCTTCATCATCCCGATGCCTGCCGCGTCCTCCCGTGTCCGGAGCTTCCAGATCGGCAAGGCCACCAGGCCGTTGATGACCAGGCACATCACCAGAACGGCGATAGCATCTGTACTGCGGGTCAGTGTGAAAGTCTGCATTCCCAGGACCTAGCTGTTCTTCTTGCCCCGTTTATTGTCTGGATTCTTGTCTCCCGGTTTCGGGTCATCCTGGGTGGGCTGCTCTCCGGCCTTGCCGCCCCTCGGATCGTCGCCGAGCAACTTCTTGATGCCCTCACCCGTGACGGCTCCGATGGTGTCGCCAGCAACCTGCTCAACAGCTTCGCCGACCACCTTCTTGCCCGTGGCTGTCAGGATCTCCTCACCGGTCTCCTTGATGATCTTCACCTGTACCTCGACGGCGGTCTCCAGGATCTCCTTACCCACGACCTTGCCGGCACCGGCTGCGACGACCTTGCCAGCACCGCCGCCGATTCCTCCGGTCACACCGCCAATGAGAGCCGACTTCACCACGTCCGTACCTAGCGGTTTGCCGTCGATGGCATTCTGGGTCACCTGTCCTGCGGCGCCTCCGATGGCCCCGGCCGCCGCGGCCACGGCGATGGCTGCCGTACCGCCGGTGACGACGATCAGGTCGGCTGCCGCGCCGGCGATGGCACCACTGACGGCACCCCCAGCGGCACCGGACAGGACGCTCTCACCCTTGATGGCAGCCGAGACACCGCCGATGACGGCGCCCGTGACGGTTCCAATCAGGGTTCCCAGGAAGTCGCCCGTCGGGTCTCGATGATTGACCGGATCGTTGCCGGCGTAGGCGTACAGGTTGTAGGCGAAGACACGGTCTTGGGTCAGGAAGCGGCCTGCTGCAGGATCGTAGTAGCGGTTCCGGTAGTAGTAGAGCCCCGTCTCGGGGTCGAACTCTCTTCCCGTGAAGAGGAAGGGATTGGCCACCGTCTCTTCTCGCTTCACCGGCTTGCCGAATGCGCTATAGGTGTAGCGGTTGGCCACGGTTCCGTCGGCCTTCACCAAGGCCCGGACGGAGGGCAGCTGATCCCGGAGATAGAAGTAGACCTCGCCGCCTCGCATCATCGCCAGAGGTTCGTCGATCACCGTGCCGTGGAAGTAACGGGCCACCAGGCTCTGGCTGCCGTCGTACTCGGCCACGATCCGGGCTCCGTCATAGACGTAGCTCGTGACCGTGCCCGCCACATCCTTCTTCACCCGCCTTCCCAGGCCGTCGTAGGTGTACCGGATAGCCCTGGAGACCGTGCTGCCGTTGGCCAGGATGTCCACTTCCGTGAGGCGATCGTCGCTGTCGTACCGGTAGCGCACGACTTCCGCGGAGGCCTTGGAGGCTCTCTCAGTCCGGCGGCCCGCCGCATCATAGGTGTAATCGAAGGACCCGTCGGAAGTCAGCCGGTTTCGGCTGTCGACCTGACCTCCGCCGGAGGTCAGGTTCGAGTCGCTGTCATAGGTGAAGCTCTCGTCGGGGTTGAAGGCCGACTCCGCCGCCGGATGATCAACCCCGGTGAGCTGGCCTGCGGCGTCATAGCTGTAGGTGTGCAGCTCTCCGTCGACGGTCTCGGTCAGGACCCGGTCGGATCCGGAGTGGCTGTAAGCCAGTCCCAGGAGGGAAGCCGCACCGGGACCGGTATGGGTGATCGCCGTGTTGCGGCCCCCGGAGTCGTAGGTCAGGGCCCTGGAGACAGCGGAGCCCAGCTGTTCCCCGCTCCGGCGGCCCCCTGCGTCATAGGTGAGGCTGATGTCGTCCGTCGTTCCCGGCAGGTCCAGACCTGTCAGGCGGTTTGCCCCATCGTAGAACGAGGTGACGATGCTGCTGTCGGGGTAGGTCAGAGTCCTTCGCCTGCCGCTGGAATCGTATGTGTAGCCCAGAGTGGCGGCCGGCTGGGACGGGCTGGCGCCAGTGACGGCGGTCAGCAGGTTCCCCGCCTGGTCGTAGGTGAAGGCAATGTTGCTCGAGGGATCCGACATGCTCAGTATCTGGTCCAGCAAGTTATAGGTGACCTGGATCTGAAAGCCGTCGGCCAGGGTCCGGCTCGTCATCCGGTCCACCTTGTCGTAAACGTGGGTCGTGACCTCTCCGGCGCCGTTGCTCCGGTTCAGGATGTTGCCCTCCGGATCGTAGGCGATTCTCTCGTCGCTGTTGCCGGGGCCCGTGATCCGGGTCAAACGGTTGAGGCCGTCGTACTCGAAGCCGAAGACCTTGCCCGCTGGAGAGCGGACCAGCGTCCTGTTCCCTGCCTCGTCATACTCGTGATGGACGGTCCGGCCCAGGCTGTCGGTTCGGTCGATCACGTTCCCCAGGCCGTCGTAGGTGTAAGTTAAGTTCAAGCCGTCGGGGTTGAAAACCCGGGTGTTGCGGCCTACGGCGTCGTATTCGAACCGGGTGGTTCCGGCGTCGCCGTTTCTGGCCGTGAGTGGCCGGCCCAGCAGATCATAAGACGTGACCAGGGAGACCCCGGCGGAGTCGGCGATCCGGGTCAGGTTTCCAGTGGCGTCGTAGTCGAACTGTGAGGACTGACCGACTGCGTCCGTGACACCAGTCAGAAATCCCCGATCGTCGTATTGCAGACTGGAAGCCGGGCCGCCTCCGATCGAATGTCCTCTCAGCCGCCCCAGGGAGTCCTGCGGGAAGGTCTTGACGACACCGACGGCGTCGGTCGTGGATGTGACGTGACCTTCGAAGGCCACGGACATGGTCGTGTTGCCTCCCAGGGCGTTTCGGACTGTCTTGATCCTGCCTGCAGTGTCGTAGGTGAAGGTCTCAGCGGCGCTCAGGGCATTCCGACGGTTCGTCAGTCTACCGGCAGTATCATAGGCGAGGCTCGTCGAGTTTCCTCGTCGATCTCTTTGAGTGAGCAGCCGGCCCTCGCCATCATAGGTGAATCGGCTCTCGTGGCCTTCAGGATCGATGATCTTCGAGATCCGATTGCCCTTGTCGTACTCGAAGGTGGTGGTCTTGCCACGGCCATCGGTGCGGGTCAGCCGGTTTCCCGCTGCGTCATAGGTGAAACGGGTGGTGTGGCCGTTGGCGTCGGTTCGGGAGGTGATCCGGTTGAACCCGTCATGCGTCCACCGCGTCAGGTTGCCTACTTCGTCCTGATTCGAAACCAGGTTGTTCGCCGAGTCGTAGGTGTAGACCTTGCGCCCCCCCAGGGCGTTGGTCTCCCGGACCAGGTTGCCCGCCTTGTCGAATTCGAAGCGGGTCACGCCGCCTCGGGGGTCCGTAGTGCTCGTTCGCCGGCCCAGAATGTCGTAGGTAAATCGGTAGATGGCTCCAGGAGCCCCCCGGCTCGCCTCGTTTCCGAAGCTGTCATAGGTGATCTCCTGGACGATCTTGCGAGCGCCGCCAGCGACCTGGACTTCGTCACGGATCTTCTGACCCGAGGCATTCACGGTCAGGAAGCGGGTCATTCCAGGCGACTGGACACTGGTCAGGTTCCCGTTGCTGTCATAGGTCCAGGTGACCACTCGGCCGGCGGGATCCACGGCACGGGTACGGCGGTTGAACTGCAGGTCATACTCGCTGACTGTGACCCGCCCTGTCGGATCCGTCATCTTCACCACGTTGCCGTTGGCATCGTACTCGTAGGTGGTGGTGCGGCCCACACGGTCCGTGACGGTGGCAGCCAGTCCTCGGCCATTCCAGGTCTGTCTGAAAGTACCCACCTGTTCGGCTCGGCTCAGGACCCTTCCCTTCTCGTCGAAGGAGTAGGAAGTGCTGAAGTTCCTCGGATCCCGCACGGAGGTGCTCGTCGCCGGATTCCTGGTGTAGGAGTAGGTCCAGCGGCCACCGTTGTAGATCTGGGCCGTCACGCGGCCTGGGGAGTCGTAGGTGTTGCTGAGCCAGGTGTTGCCCCGGGCGTCGGTGATGGACGTCATCCGATGCTGGCCATCGTAGGTGTACCGGATCGACTGGCCCGCCGGGTTGGTGACCCGGACCAGGTTGCCGGAAGAATCGTAGCCATAGCCGAAGATGCCGCCAGCGGGGTCCGTGATGGCGGCGATCTTATTCCCCGAGGTGTAGCGGAAAGTCAGGGCTCGGCCTGCAGGCCCCATCAGGCGGATCAACCGTCCCCGGGCGTCGCGCTGGAACTGGAGCCGGTTGCCATTGGCGTCCCGGATCTCCGACAGGCCCCCGTTGTTGTCGAAGCGGTAGATGGTCCTCCAGGGCCGAGTGAGATCCCAGCCAGAGGATGTCTTGCGCAGCGTGTCGCGCCGTCCCAGGGGCCTCTCGTAGCCGCCGTTGGCATTCCGGGGGAAATCGGCCCGATCGCCGCTGGCGAAACGGACGATGGCGAACTCCCTCTCCCCTTCCATGGTCTGGAACAGAGCGATGGAATAGGGGCTCTGCCAGCCGATCCCGAAGGCGCCGGGAATGGGGTCGTAGCTGTTGTAGTCCCGGACGATCTTCAGCGGAAAGCCGCGACCGGGGATGTAGAGGTCCTGATGACGGTGGGAGTAATTGCCGTTGTGCATGTTGACCGGGTCGTTGAGGGTGTTGTCCTCACCGGGGCTGCTGCCGGTCTCCGGGTCTTCCCCTTCCTCCGAGTCGTCATCCTCGCCATCGCCATCGTCGTCCTCACCGTCGTTGTCGTCGTCTTCGCTCTCGTCGTCGCCCTCCGGTTCGCCGTCGTCGGGCTCGTTACCCTCCACCTCGTCGCCGTCGCCGGGATCGCCGATGGGATCGTCCGGCGGAGGAGGCACGGGCTCGGCCCGATTGTGGCCCGTATCAAACTCGGCGTCGAACGCCATCACCGGGCTGCTGGGCAGCAACAAGGCCAGGATCAACAGAACCGCAATCAGTCTTCCGAACTTCCTTTGCATGGCCATCAGTACAGGACCCTCACGACAGCGGTCTGTCTGGGCGATCGGAGCCCGCCGCTATCCACGGCTTGCAACTCCAGCCGATAGGCGCCTCGATGGCTCAGTTCACCGCTGTTGTTCTTTCCGTCCCAGAGTAGCTGGTTCTCTCCCCGGCTCTGCTGACCCGTCGACAGGGTCCGGATCACATCACCGGCCTCGTTTCGAATGGTGGCCGAGACCGTGGCCGCCTTGGAAATCCGGTAGATGACCGTCACGGCCTGCACGTCAGAGGCCTGGTAAGGGTTGAGGGGAGAGAAGATCTGGGGTGTGACCGAGAGGTCTGTGATCAGTGGCCGCCCGGCCAGAATCAACGCATTGGGCGGCAGGTCGGAGATGAACACGGGCATCAGGTAACCCGCGGCACTCCCATTCTCTCGAACGCCGGCTGCGATGTCGCCCCCATCCAGGATGCCGTCCCAGGAGACCACATAGGAGCCCGATGACTGGGGTTCCCGGAGTAGAACGGTCCTGACCACCTCCCGAGCCGACCCATCGAAGGTGACGATGTAGACCGTCACTTCGCCGGCTCTGGGCAGGGTGTAGCGGGCAGTGAGGAACTTGTTTCGCAGTGGATCGAAGACCAACTCATAGTTGGGAGTCTCTCGCCGAGGCTCGGCGATGGCATCTCCCGAGAGATCATGAGATGCCGTGAGGCCGCCGGAGACCAGGTCGAAGACATACAGATAGACCCCGCCTGGCAGGATGGAGCCGCCGTCGCCCTTGCCGTCCCAGAAATCCTCGTAGCGGCCGGCTGGACGGGTGACTGCGTTGACCAGGGTGCGGACGGTCTGCCGATCTTGATTCACGATTCGCAGGGTCACACGGGCTGAGGCGCTCAGGATGCTCCGGATTCCTATCCGCTCACCCTCCGCTGGATCGAACTGGTCCGAGGACCGCTCGCTGGCGATTCCGAGACCCACCTGAATGGCCTTCCGGTCCTCGCCGACCTTGCCGGAGATATCCGTCACCCGAAGGGTCGGCATGAAGAGACCGGGTTCGGAGTAGACGTGAATCTGGTCTGCCGTGGTGGTGGAAGTGCTGTCAAAGGAGCCGTTGCCCTCGAAGTCCCACTGGAACTGCTGAGGAGCGAACCGGGACTTGATCTGAGCCGACAGCTCTACTGGCAAGGCTGCCGACCCGGCACCGGGATCGACCTGGATCTCCACGGAGGGTGCGTCGACGGCCAGGGCCCGGACCTCCGTGGAGGTGGTCACTGACTCTCCGGAGGTGGAAGTGATCCGAACCCGGGGACGGACCAGACCGGCCGAGCTGAGGGTCAGGTCCACGTGGTTACTCGACGTGGTCACCTCGAAGGTGCCGTTACCGTCGAGATCGAAGTCGTAGCGAGAGGCTCGCAGCCCCCCGTCGAGACCGGCAGTCAACCGGCTGCGCAGCGGTACCGGACCGGATCGGGGTGAGGCGAGGAGCGTGGCCAGGTCGGGAGGTCCGACCACGATGCGGATTGTCTTGCTGTCCGTGAATCCATCGTCGTCGGTGACACGCATGAGAGCGTCATAGGTGCCAGGAACTGAGTAGATGTACTCCACGGGTTTCGCCACTCGCGTCCGGGTCAGATGACGGATCGTGTTGAAGGTGGACGTCTCGTTCTGGCCGAAGAATCCCCGGCCCAGGAAGTCGAAGTCGTAGATCTGGATGGAGCCGTCGGGATCCGATCCCAGGGCCTCGAAGCGAACCAGGAGGGGAGCCGGCCCGGAGAGAGGAAACGCCCTGGGGAGGGCCGTCGGCGGCTGTCCAATCCGGATCCGGACAGTGGCGGAGCCCGACTGGCCCCCCGGTTCGAATACTGTGACCCGGGATTCGAAGTCACCGCCTCGAGTGAAGAGGTGCTTCTGAGGCTCTGAGGTCGTCACGGATCTATCGACAACTCCGTTCCCGTCGAAGTCGTAGTCATACCGGACGATGGGCTGCCCGTTGGATGTGGACGGCAGCGGAGTGGGCGTGAAGGTCGCCTCGACGGGGGGGATGCCGATGGTGATGCTCGATGCGAGGGCCACGTTGACGACGGTGGAGCTTCTGGCCTGGATGCTCACGGAGTTGGTGCCCGACTTGCCGAATGCATCGATGACCGTCAGGCGGGCCCCGAAGTTGCCGCTTGTGTCATAGGTGTACTGGGTCGTGACCGGTACTCCCGAACCTGAAAAGTCAGGCCGGGACAAAGTCTCGAAGAACCAGGTGAAGGAAGTGACCGGCGCATCGGAGCTGATCGACGGAGTGAGAGTCACGTTCATGGGAATCCGGCCGGAGACGGGAGTGGCCCGGATCTGCACCGCCGGGGAGCGAGGGGAGAGAGTGAAGGAGCGGCTGGCTAGAGGCGAGGACCGGCCGAGGATGTCGAAGACCTGGACCGTGGCTGTCGTCAGGCCCGGTTCAGTGTAGAATGCCGTGATCTTGTTGCTGGTACGAGTGACGGCGTCGACGAGCCCGTTGGCGTCGAAGTCCCACTCGTAACGATCGATGGGATCCGATCCCGGAGTTGTGTTGGCTGTGAACTTCACTTCCGCCGGCAGTACCGCGACGGAAGATCGGAGCGAACTGAGGGTGACAGTCGGGGCAGAGCCCCTACCTGTCCCGGACCCGGCGTCGAACCCCCCGGCCGTGACGGCCACGGAGTCGTCGCCATCACCGCCGGAGCTGGTGACCCGCAAGACGGGCCGGTAGATGGCCGGCACGGTGTAGCTGACCGATGTGCTGCCCGTGGTGGCGCTGTCGAAGTCTGGTGCCACGTCGGTGGGGGATCGAGTGGCGATCCGGACGTCATCGATGTACCAGCCATCCCTGTTGATGTTGGAGTCGGGGGTCAGGCGGAAGCGGATACGGACTCCCGACAGTCCCGCGAAGGCGTCAAGGGGCAGCTCTTCGGGAGCGAAATCGAGTTGGGTTCCCTTGAACTGGGCGAGGGCGCCACTGCTTTGTCGTAGTGGGCCGAAGGTGATACCGCCGTCGGTGGAGATCTCCACCGTCGCTTCGTCGCAACAACTCTCTGTGTCGTATCTCTGCCAGAAAGAAAGGTAGGAGCGTGCCGGTCTCGGTGGGATGTCGAAGGGGTCCGACACGAGGCTGACGTCCACGCCTCCTTCGTAGTTGCCCCCGGGAGAATCTGTCCAGCTGAAGGTCCCGCTGTTGGCTGCCTCCGTGGTGATGGCCCATGGGGACTGGGCAGTCCACTTCGAGGTCCCGGATTCCATGTCGTCGAGGAAGAATCCCTTGTCGAAGTACCAGCGGTAGCGCGTCAGACTTCCCGAGAGGGCCGAGCTGCCCGTCGCCGACAGCTGAATGGTGACTGGGGGCGATCCCGTGGCCGGCGTGGCGTTGGCCACCGCCGTGGGGGCGCCATCGGCCCGGACCGTCACGATCCGGGTGAAGCGTGTCTCGGCACCATCGTCATCGGTGACGATCAGCTCCGGGATAAAGGTCCCGGCGCTGGTGTAGGTGTGCTGCGTCGCCAGAGACGAGGTGCTGCTGAAGTCCGGCGCCACATCCTTGTTCAGCCGGATGTCGTCCAGGGTCCAGCCGTCGTGTTCACTGCTCGAATCGGTGACGACCCGGAATCGGAACCGGAAGTTGGAGGTCCCTTGGGGGACACCGAACTTCACCGTGGCGGCAATGAAGTTGCTCTGGAAACTGATGTTATCCAGCGGGGGGAAGCGGGCCACCTGGAGGAATGTGCCGCCATCAGCCGATACCTCGACTGCGCCCAGATCCGGACTGAAGAACTGATACTTGTGATTGAACTGGAGAGTAAAGCTGGTGATTCCAGCAGCCGGGATTGAGGGGGACGTGAGGGACACGTCGGAGTCCGGACTGTAGTTGCCCCCGGGAGAATCAGTCCAGGCTCGGGAGCCCGTGAAAGCGCTATCGGTGCTGCGTGCCCAGGGGGCTTCACTGGTGAATCCCCCCGTGCTGGTTTCGGCTCCGTCCAGGAGCAGAGTCCTGGTGGCCTCAGCGGAGTCGAATCGGTAGGCAAACCTGGTAATAGTTCCATCCGGATCGGCCGTGGAGCCCGTGAAGTCCACCGTTAGCGGCGCCGTGCCGCTCGACGGGGAGGCCTCCAAGAAGACCCGTGGAGGAATGTTGATTTCAGAAGACGGGGCGGAGACGTCGATGATCCGAGTTGCGATGGCCGTTGCGCCCGATGCATCGGTCACATGGACCTGGAGAGCAAAGTTCCCCGGCGTGTCGTATACGAACACGGTCTCGTTCCGGGTCAAGGTATCCAGGTCGATGGTCCCGTTGCCATCCTGGTCCCACTGATAGGTGATTCCGGGCAGGTTGGAAGGGCTGACCGAAGCCGTGGCGGTGATCCGGACAGGAGCGAAGTCGCCGGACGAACGGGTTCTCAGAGATGCTCCGGGGGGGACCGCGTCAGCCCTGACTTCCCGGACCGCCGTGATGGTTTTGCCGTTCTCGTCGGTGACCTTGACGGTGGCCTGGAAAGCTCCAGGTGACGAGAACGCGAAGGAGATCTCGTCAGTGTCGCCGTCGGCGACGTTGAAGGCATCGAAGACACCATCGCCATCGAAGTCATACTGGAAGTTCGCCAGCTTGACACCCTGGGGATTGGAGACGGAAGTGGTGAACTTGAAGTTGGATCGAACAGGGTTGGACGGCTTGTCCACGTTCAGCTGTGCCACCAGCCTGCCGACGCGAACCAGGCCGGAGTAGTCCGTGCCTGCCAGCCCCTCCCGGTCAATGGCCTTCAGAATGGGCTTGAAAATGCCGGAGGTCTGAAAGGCCCGGGTGGTGGTGAAGGTATCGCCGGAGGAGAAGTCAAAGGAGCCGTTACCGTCGAAGTCCCACTCGATCCGTTCGATCCGGTTCTCGCCTCCGATGACGTTGGCGAAGAAGGTGACCGGCTCTCCCACGCCTGCCCGGGATGGGCTGATGATGGCTCTGACGATCGGGGCTCCCGCCGGTAGGTCGCCGGGAGTCACATCGATGCTTGTTGGCCTGTTGAAGCGAGGCAGATCGAGGCTGCGAACGCCGCTGGCGGAGTAACGTTCGATGGCATTCCTGTTCGGGTTGGCCAGCCAGAGATCGCCGGTCAAGGGATCAACCGAGAGGTCTGTGGCGCTCTCAACGACCCGCCGAAAGAGCTCTCCTCCGTCGCCGGACAGGTGCAGCAGGCGAGTGGTGGTGACGCTCGACAGGGTACTCTCGACTCCCAGCCAGACCGAGCCGTCGACCTCGTTGGCTGCCAGGGACACGACATTACCCAGACCCTTGATCTCGAGGACCGAAGCCGTGTTTCCGGCGTCAACTCTAAGGAAGGGGTCGGACCGGTTGGAGCCGGCGAAGACCGTCCCATCAACGCGGTTCGTCGAGACCACCTGGGAGTCGAAGAGGGTGTTCCTCAGATGACTACCCGTGCCCGTACTGAGACTGTAGTTCGCCGGAACGCTGGTCAGAATCCGGGTCAATCCGTTGGTGTCTCCGATCCAGGCCAGCCCCCGTCGTCCGTCGAGGGTGATGGCGCCGCCGCGGACGGAGCTGGACAGATCGGAGATGGTTTGATGCGATCCGCTGCCCGTGGTCACGTCGTAGCCGTCAGGGGTGTTCCTGTCGACGATGTGAACCTTCCCCGGCGTACTGTCCACGATCCAGCATCGCCCGGTCTCAGGATTGACAGCCAGATCCACAGCCTCGCCGAAGCCGGTCAGGGTTGCCAGCCGCTGGCCTCCAGGCGAAACGTGGATGACGACGGTTCCCGTGGATGCGATCGTCCAGGCGTCTCCTCGGAGGGAGTCCACAGCGACCTGAGTCGGACGCCGGATTCCGGGCACGGTCAGCAGGGTCCTGCCGCTGGCCGGTGAGAGCTTGGCGAGACGGTCGTTGTCTGTGTCGGCGAGCCAGGCGGCTTGATCCCGCCCGGTCCTGGCGAAATTGGCTCTGAGGATCGCCAGATCCGATCGATCCACCCGGCCGTCGCCATCGAGATCGGCGGCCTCCTGGAACGCCGCATCTCCTCGGACCGAACCCTGAAGCCGGGATACGATGGCCAGATCAAGGCCATCGACGCGGCCGGAACTGTTGACGTCCCCCTGGAGCGCCCAGGCCAGGGCCGGGAACATCAGTATCCCGGCCAGGCCAGCCATAGCCATAGCCATCCACGGGCCTGCAACGCGCGGGGTTCCCCCGCTGCTTCGAAGGTTCACGATACTCCTAACCTAGTCCGGGAATGACTGCGAGCCGGGATTACACGAAGTGCGTTGGCACTTCAAGTCCAGTCTGAAACGATACGACTAGTTCCCGTCCGGAAACCCGTTCGCCCCGACCCTTCGGCAAGCTCAGGAGAGGGGCCTCTGCCGCTCCAATCACTGGCCCTCGACAGGCTCGGGCCGAACGGATTGGGAGTTTTCGGACGAAAACCAACTATACAAATGTATAAGGGGAGGGCCAAGATAAAAGAACTCTGTCTGAATCTGGAGTCACGGTTTCTCAGAGCGGGTCGGATGTTTGGTGACCAGTGTCACTGCTGACGGGTCGAGACTGAGCCGGGCCGCTCGCAATGCAATCTCACCCGAGATCCGGCTGGCGTCATGCCGGCCCAAGGCCCACTCCGCATCAGACTGGAGCAACGCAGCCTTCCAGTTCGATGGATCCAGCGCCAGGCCGCGCCTGGCTGCCTGCAGGGCATTACGGTTCTGGCCGAGCATCAGTGATGCCTGGCCCCGGTAAACGTGACGATCCGCGGCACCGCAGTCCGGCGCATCCCCGGCGAAGCGGAGGGTCTCGATGGCCTCGGCTTTCCTTCCCAGGGCAAGGAGAATCCTGGATTCCAGTTCCAGCGTGTCCGCCGGGTCGAAGTACCAGTCGGAGGCGAAGGCCTTCTGGGCGTTGGACAGGACCGACAGAGCTTCCTCAGAACGACCGGCTTCGTGAAGCGAAGCAGCGAGCAATACACCGGGCCAGGGCGAGGCTTCCGGGTTGTCCAGCTCCGCGATGACATGGATGTGGCGCAATGCCTCGCCGCCGATCCCTCTCAGGGCCTCCAGAAGCAGACGCCACTGTTGATGCTCCGGGAGGTTCGCCTTCGCCATCTGGGAGGCGAACCGGATAGCATCCCCTGTCTGACCCTCATCCCGGGCTATGCAGATCGCCAGGGCAAGACGCGGGTGGGTGTCACGATTGCCATAAACGCGCCTGAGTCTGACCCCCGTCCGGGCCGGTCCCAGGTCAATGTCAGCCGGACTCAGACGTACCAGGCACTTCCGGGCCAGACTGCCGTATCCGAAGCCACGATAGAGTGTCGCTGCATACTCCACTGTATTCTGGTCCAGGGTACTGACCAGGAGGGCAGTCTCGGTGGCTTCCGGATCCGCCGCCTCCGTTTCATCCCGGAAGAGCCACCTGGCTTGATTCGCCAGGGCCGCCCAGGTGGAGGACTCTCCGTGACTCGCTCCGAGCCGGTTCGCTACTCCATTCACGGCTTCACTGCCTCCCGCCAGGCCGTGATAGAGCAGACTCACCGCCTCGAGCCGGATCATGTCCTCCCGGCCCGGGACCTCCTGCCGGAGCAGCTCCCCAATCTCCGGTGCCGGTCCCCAGCGGAGCATGAATCTGGCCAGTACGAGAGCAATATGGGCGTCATTGGAGGTCTCTGTCATTCGCTCCTTGACGGTCTCGATCAGGCTCGTGGAGTCCCCAAGACGGATGCTGGCTTCCATGGCGGTCAGGGGGTCGCCATGGGCAATCCTCAAGGCCGACTCTCGGGCATGGATCTGCTGGTGGAGCGTGAAAGCCATCAGCGGTAACTGCCCCTCCAGG
>JAJFLN010000693.1 GCA_021772705.1 Candidatus Cloacimonadota bacterium
CGGGAAAACTCGGCCATTCAGTCGTCCTGGATGCGGGCATCCATAGTAGGACGAACGGATCGGGAAAACTCGGCCATTCAGTCGTCCTGGATGCGGGCATCCATAGTAGGGCGAACGGTGTCCAAACCTGGCCACGAAATCCAGCTGCCCCCCTGGTTCACGTCGTTTCCGGCCACCGGGAATATCGGTAGAGAATGAACCGGTTCGTTTCGTCGGACCACTCGAAGTCGGCCAGGATACCCTCTAGCAGGACCGGGAATCGCTCCTCCGCGGGAACTCCTTCCATGCCCGGCTGGTAGTGCTTGTCCAGGATCACCATATCCACTTCTCTGGCTCTGAGGAGCTTTCGGATGATGTCCAACCGTGACCCGGGCGCACCTGAGAGTTCCTGCTCGTTCAGGTAGCCGTACTCGAAGGAGAGGGCCGCAGGTGACGGCTTCTGTGCCAGAAAGTAGAGCATCGAGCAGTAGGGCAAGGCCAGGAAGGTCTGGCCGGATTTGAGCTCATTGCTGAGAATGTCGGTCACGTCTTCGAGCTCCGCGGCCTGGGACTCTTCGAGCAAGACCCGGGCTACCGGTACCTTCAGGGGCACGGCCTCTGTCCGGGCCACTCCCACGCCGCCGGTGTAGAGATCGGAAACCTGGATCGAAACGCCCGCCAGGGCTGCTAGCAGCAGAAAGCCGGCACTGGCAGCCAGAGCCCTCCGAAGCCTGTACCCGGAGGAAGTCAGAAGTTTGTCTGATCCGGGTGCGGCGAACTGGTGCGCCAGGGCCACGAGCATGACCGACAGCACGGGGACGTGCTGCAGGAGATGAGAAACATCAGCCCGGGAGAAGTACTTGATGGTCGAGGCGATGCCGATCACCAGCAGCAGCTCCAGCTCTCGCGTCTGCCGCCGAGCGACTGCGAGGACCAGCAAGACTGGGGTCATCAATGCCATCAGCTCCAGCAGGCTGAAGACCAGGCTTGGGAAGGGCTCCGCTGGCTGCAGGCCTCTCATGGACCTCGCCGGAGCTCCCAGGCTACCCCCCCGCGTATTGAGCAGAGCATCGTGGACGAAGAGGGCCACGATGGAGTAAACGTCGTTGGGGCCGTCGCCGGCTAGACGGCTCCTGGACAGGTCGTTCCATCCCTGAGCCGTGAGGTAGGTCTGCCAGGACCGGGTAGCCAAACCGTCGAGGGGCCTGGCCACAGAGGCCGCGGCTACCAGTCCAAGACCGACCGTCAGAATGGCGCACAGGAGAACCGGCGCCAGGGCCGATCCCGAGCCCCGGTTACCGCCGGCTCGCCCGGTGCCCCGGACAGACAGATAACCCAGGAGCAGACAGACAACCAGAATGCTCAGGACTGGCCTCAGCAACACCGCCGCGCCGATGCAGCAGCCAGCGCGGCAGGCGGTCCAGCGTCCCGGGGATTCGAGACAGGTCAGAGCTGCGTAGAGAAACAGGACCAGCGCCAGGGGGGTGAAAGCCTTGAACAGTGGACCTGAGAGCAACAAGACCGACAGATAGGCGCCGATTGCCCAGGGCCTGGTGGCCAGTCTGACCCCGCAGAGAAGGGTCAAGAGCGCCGTGGTGGATTTCAGGAGTACCATGAGGCGGCGGGCGACCAAGAGGTCCTTCCCGAACACGGACATGGCGAGAGCGACCAAATACTGGGCAAAGCTCCAGACGTCAGGGAAGTCTCGGCCCACCATCTCACCCCGCATGATCCGCAGAGCGCTGTCGATGAGCAGCCCCTCGTCACTCAGTGAGATCTGGAAGGTGTGGAAACTCCAGAACCAGCCCACGGCGAAGGCGAAAGCCACCCATCCCGCCCAGGGAGGCAATCCAGGGGCGATGGGTTCGGTCTTGTCCGCTGGCCTTCCTTCCGTGGTGTCCTTCCGGTTCACCGGGACTCCTCTCTCCCACCTCTCTGTCGTTCCCCTGATTATAGCTTTCACGATTCTCGCAATTCTCGGACCACTTTGCGCGACTCCGGTGACTTCGGCAGAGAGTCCCCTGAGTCCGCATGTGGATCTGAACCTCGATCTGGTTGAACCGGGAGGATTGACCAGTCAGATCCCCGCCGGGGCTCCGTTCCGGCTGGTGTTGAACGTGCCCGACCCATCCACTCTGCTGCGCCCAGGGGAAGGCCTGAGGGTGGTGCTGCCCCACTATCATGGATTCTCCATGGCATCCGTGCCCCAGGAGACGCGCGAGTCTTCTCCCGGTTACACCCGGTTGCTGGCGGCGCCCCCAGGCAGCGTACTGGAACTTCCTGATCCTGACGTCGGGGCCCTGCTGCTGGAGGACACGCCTCTTTCCTTTGCCGTGAGACTGGATGAGTCCCCCGTGACGACGGAGCCCATCGGCGTCATCTATGGTTTCGGAAAGGCAGGGGCCGCCCGCGCCCAGGCGCTGGCCATCGGGCCCGCGAGTCCCGGCTATCGGGGCTTCGAGTGCTGGAAGATCGACTCCGCCGGTCGGCCCCTGCGTCTTGTGGCCAGGGCCGATCCGGAGTTCGTGGCCGCCTCCCCTCGGCGACTGGAGATCGTCGCCCCCACCGTGGTGAGACCTTCGGCGCCATTCCATTTCCGAGTCCTGGTCAAGGACGGTTTCGGGAATCCAGCCCTCGCTGACCTCCGGCCCCTGGAATGGATGCCGGCGGAGGGGGCACCGGCCACTGACAGCAGCCAGCCCCGCACGTCCCGGACCAGCTGGATCTCGGTGCGCCACCCGGGAATCACGGCACCCGGGGTCTATCGATTTGCGGCTCGGTGCGGCAAGATCACTGGCAAGTCCAATCCGGTCAGGGTCGACTCCACAGCCGAGGCGGTGCTGTTCGGTGATCTGCACGTTCACTGTGGCCAGATCTCACCGGATGGAACAGGGTCACTTCAGCAGGTCTTCCAGTACGGCAGACAGCTGGAGGGCCTCGACTTCGTCGGCTCCACGGATCACGATGGCGATGTGACCGCCGGGTCCTGGCAGCTGCTTCGGGAGCGGCTGAAGCAGGAAAACCTGGGTGGCGATTTCCAGGGCTTCCTGGGGTTCGAGTGGACTCCGGCTTACAGCTGGGGCCACCGCAGCGTGATCTTCCCCGGGCTGGAAGGCGAACCGATCCCCTGCGGACGTCCCCCGGGAGATAGTCCCGAAGGTCTCTGGCAGGGCCTGCGTCAGTACGGTGCGCTGGCGATTCCCCACCTGCCGAGCGCCGAGATCATCGAGCATCACCTCTATGACTGGTCACATCACGATCCGGAACTGGAGCGTCTCGTCGAAGTCCACAGCCAGTGGAGTCCCGGCAAGTGGAAGTTCATGGCCCAGGACTCCGAGACCAATCCCAGGGGGGTCCAGTACGCCCTGACTCTGGGTTACCGTCTCGGCCTGATCGCCGGGAGCGATAACCACTCCGCCAGGGCGGGCAGAACGGGAGGACTGGCCGCGGCCATGTTGCGCCGGCCCGGGCGGGAGGGTCTCTGGGAAGCTCTCAGGTCACGCCGGGTTTACGGAACGACTGGCGAGCGGATGCTGCTCGACTTCCGGACAGACGATGCCTCGGCAGGTGAGGAATCCCCCTCCCGCACGGGCCCGGTGGAGCTGACCCTCGATGTTCATGGCACAGCTCCGCTGGATCGGGTCGAGCTGGTCAAGGGCTGGACCGGGGCCACGGTTCCCCTGGAAGCCGTCCACGTCGTCCGGTTTCCACCGGAGCTCCTGGATGGCCAGGTCTCGTGGACCGATCCAGATCCCTTGCCGGAAGCCTTCTACTACGCTCGAGTCTTTCAGAGAAACGGCGGCCTGGGCTGGACCAGCCCCATCTGGTTCAACCGGCCCGGGCTGGAGGTTCCGCTCCGGGAATCGTCCCGAACCCGCGCCTGGTCCAACCTGCCCTTGCCGTCGGGCTGGAAGGCCGGTTCCTGGTATCGACCGTCGCGAGATCCGATTGACCTGACCCAGCCGGGACCGGATGGCTTCACCCTGGACCTGGAGATGACTCAGGTGCCGGATCGTTCCGACACGGTCCGCATGCAGTACTTCCACGTCCGTGGCGAACCACTCAATCTGACGGGGGGGAAGATGCACCGTTTCCGGTACGAGTTGCGGGGGCAGCACCCCGGTGTCGTGCTGGTGGCCCTCCTCGATGAGGAGCTGAGAAACCCTGGATTCTTCGCCGTTCTGGAGCTGGCTGAGGGTAGACTGAATCGGAAGGTCGAGGAAACTTTCCGCTGCCAGGCCGCGACCGCGCCGGCCCGGCTACACTTCTTCTTCCCCGCTGAGGACAACAGGTACCAGGTCCAGGGATTGACTCTCGAAGCAGAGCAGGGCGAGGAGTGATGCAGCAGGTGAGTCCACGATGAGGTTCGAGTGGGATTCTGAGCAGGACGCCCGCTTCGAGGCCATCCGTCAGTTTGCCGCCAGTCGATTGCAGGGCAAGGCGGATCGTGACGGATTCGACCGGGAAGGCTGGAACGCCTGCGGGGCGGAGGGTGTGATCCGTCACGGACTTCCTGAGTGCTTCTTTGGCGGTCAGTCCCTGGGCTTGCTCTCCACCCTGGGACTCTTCGAGGCCCTGGGCCGTGGAGGTGCCGATCGTGGGTTGCTGTTTGCGCTGGGAGCCCACCTCTTCGGCGTGGCTGTCCCGCTAGCGTTGCACGGGGACGAGCAGCAGAAGGGTCGCTGGTCCTCGATGCTGGCCAACGGCAAGATCGTCGCTGCTCTGGCCGTGACGGAACCGGGGCCGGAGTCCGGAGCCGAGCCGGTCCGGGCAGAGGCCGTGGCGGATGGATTCAAGATCCGGGGATGCAAGACGCTGATCACCAACGGCCCCGTGGCCGGCCTGTTTCTCGTGATGGCCGTGACCCGGGACGGGCCGGCTCCCTTCTCGTGGTCGGCCTTCCTCGTTCCCCGAGAGACGCCGGGCCTGAGAGTGGAGTCCCTGGATGCAACGCTGGGCTTGTCGGGAGCCCCCATGGCCAGGCTCATCTTCCAGGACTGTCACGTCTCCTCCTCAGCGCTCGTCGGTGCGGAACACGGAGGTTACTCGGTCTTCACCACGGCGATGCGGTGGGAGAGGCCGGGGTTACTGGCGGGGTTCATCGGTGCCGCGGAAGCGGACCTGGAGCGGGCGGTCCAGTTCGCCAACCAGAGAAGGCTTTCGTCGGGAAGTCTGGCTGCCCAGCAGTCCCTGTCTCATCGGATGGCCCGAATGAAGGTCAGGCTCGAGGCCGCCCGGCTGCTGATCTACCGGGCAGGGTGGGCCGTGGACAGAGAGTGGAGCCAGGTGGATTCCGCCGTCTCGGAGGCCAAGTTCATGGCCAGCGAGACTGTGGTCGAGAACGCGCTGGAGATGCTGAAGATCACCGCCGGAGCCGGCTGGACCGACGAGACCGGAGCCGCCACGGGTCTGCGGGACAGTCTCGGTACCCTCTTCGGGTCCGGAACCTCCGAGGTCCAGTTGCAGCACATCGCCGCAGCCATGGGGCTAAAGCGCCGGTAATCCGGAGGTCACCCGTTGTCCGGCGCTGCAGCCGTGGATTGTGAGATAGCCTCGAGGACCATCAACCGGCCATCGAGGAGCACATTCACCCGGCCCATGACGCCGGCATCCAGATCACCCGGTCTGGCTTCCCGGTGGTTCCACCGCCGCGTTCGAAGCGCATGCTCCGACACGATGTTCGTGTTCAGCGACAGCAACTTGCCGTCGGGGTCGAACAGGGCGATGCGGCCCGTTTCTGGGAACAGCACCCAGATCCTGTCCAGGCTGTCGACGGTGATTCTGGAGCCGGGAGTCAGCTCCGAGCAGCGCCAGGCGGCCAGCTCCCGACCCTCGAGATCGGCGACAACGACTTCGCCTCGAGACGGGCAGAGTGCCAGTATCCTGTGACGGCTATCGACGGTCAGATCCGATCGCACTGCAAAGGGGAAACTCCGGATCAGCCGTCCCCTTGAATCCAGTACTCGCAGGTCACCTTCACTTCCGACGACGAGAGTCTCGGTACCCGGAACCCGGCAGATGTGAACCGGTACACGCAGCCGCCCTCCTGCATTCCACTCGGTACGGGCCGGGATCTCGGTGCTCAACCTGAGCAGTCGATTCTGGTCGCCGTCGGGTAACAGAAGATTGCCTTTGCCGTCGAGCTCGAGACTTCCCGGCGGGTTGGGATCGTCCACGTCGACCCAGTTCATCCGGTACTGTGCGGCTGCGCTCGACTGCCGGAGCGGCAAGGAACGTCCCGAAGCATCGAAGTGCCAGAGTGCCCTGGGAAGGAACCGGAGAATCCAGAATCCAGCACCGTCGGTCTTCAGAGCCGTGTCGTGAGTCAGGCTCGACAGCTTCTCCAGCTCCACATCCGAGACACTCCGTATTCTCAGGGCATCTTCCGAGGGAACCCAGCTGCACCAGAGCTCCGGTTGATCGCGCCAGCGTGACATGACTCTCTCTGCGGGTATCTCCCTCCAGGGACCCGGAGGATCTCCCTTCCGCCACCTCATGGTCGGGGGAGTGACGCCCGGTTCCTGATGCCACACCGACATGGGAACTTGCCCCTCGAGGAACCAGCCCGGAGGAGTCCTGTTGAGGTAGGTAGCCTCTCCATCGTCCCTCCGAAGGAGGGAGAGCTGGAACTCCCTTGTGTCCTGAACCTCAATCTGGTACTGGCCTGCTAACGGGATCTGGATTGCCCCTGCCCAGATCAGTCGAGGCGGCACCTGTGGGGAGCCCGATGTGGCATCGAGCCGCCAACCCTGGAGTCGCTTGATGGAGGCGGCATCGGTGAAGTACATGCGGGCCTTGAGAGGGCCGGCCTGCAGCTGCTTCACGATTCCCTCGGGATAGAGTTCCTGGAGCTCGAGTGCCTGCCCTTCATCGGAGATGACGAACGCGGCTGGTCTCTCGGAGCTCCGATCCGGTACCAGAAGTCTCGGCTTCAGGATGTGAATGCCATAGGCCCACTCGATGTATCGAACTGCACGGGCATCGACCTGATAGAAGCGTTCGCTCAGGTCGATGTGCGGCTGGTAGTACACGTCGAATTGGGAAGACAGCTTGCTGGCCAGGCGTAGGTTGTCGAAGACGGTCTCGGAGGCCGCCAGATCCAGCCTGGCAGATCCAGAGGGTATCCAGCTCATTAGCGACGACAGCAGCAACAGGGGCAGTAGCCACCGCGGGTCTCTGCCGGACTTCAGCAGGTCCGCTCGGGCCGCGGCGGCGCCTCTTCCAGCCAGGAGAAACAGAAGCGGCATCGGGTAGACGAAGACCCAGAGGGTCAGGATGTTCTCCGGAACCCGTCGGATCAAGGGCATGGACAGGGCCGTCAGGGAGAAGGCAAAAAAGACGAGACCCAGCTCCGGCGAGGCATGAGTTCGTTGCCGGAAGACGGCGAAGATCAGGCAGCCCGAGACCACCACAGACAGCAGAGGAGCCGGACCGGAAGCATCGAGAGGCCAGATCAACCCAAGAACTCCTCCGATGGCGATCAGCAGGTGATGGGCGAAAGCGGTCAGAACATCCAGCGGTGGATCTCCCAGGACGGAAACCATCATCAGGTGTCCGTAAAGATCCGGTCGAGTCCGGGTCACGGCGGAGGTGACATCGGCGGTCGCCGTCAGCGCCGCACCCGCCAGCAGGGGCAGCAGTGCCCGGTGAAGGACCTCCCATCGCTCTCCAGGCCTGACGACGACCCACGCCAGGATGGCCATGACTGGAGCCCAGAGGACGCTCACGCCGGTCATGGCGTACTCCTTCATTCCCATTCCCACGCAGAGCCCGGCCAGCAGTGACCACCCTCGGCGACCGGTCCGGAGTCCCAGGCAGAAGAAGAGAAGAGTCAGCAGCTGACAGAGGATGAAGTCGGATCCCTGGGTCCCCAGCCGGCTCTGCATTACGAGCCGGTGGGAGCTGGCAGCGAAGCCTGCGGCCACGAGGGCCGCGACGGGGCCGTCCAGTACTCGGGCTGCTCCATAGATGGCTGCCACGACGGCGATCCCGCTCAGGGCATTGGCCGTCCTCAGGGTGCCGATCTTGGCTGCCGGGGCGGCCGGGAAGTCCTCAGCCGGCCTCTCGTCCTCCCGCCCCCTTCCGGCGATCCAGGCCGCAAGCCGGGTCGAGCCCTGGCTCCAGTTGGCGAAGTGAGGCTCCACGTCAACGCTCTCTTCCCCATCCATCTGGATCAGGTCCTTCATGACCCCCGCCAGGATCATCTCGTCGGCTCCGAATCCTCCAGGCACCTCTTCGATGGAGGGAAGCCTGAAGGCTGCGGCCAGAACCATCAACGCAAGAAAGCAGACGGTCTCGGCCACCAGGGGCCGCGACCTTGCCGGCGATGTCTCGGGACGGGAGACGCCGAGCCGGCTCCCGCGACGACCCAGCCAGGCTGCGACAACAAGCACGGTGATGGACAGCCCCGTGGTGACCATACTGGCGATGCTAGAGTCACTCACTGGTCCGGACACTCCCCCTGAACTCCGCCTGCCGCCTCCGTCTCGAAAGCCGATCGATGAACATCCTGGAATACCTGTTCCGCTGGGTCCTTCTGGCTGCGAGTTCGAGCCTGTTCTTCGTCACCGGCATCTCGATCTCACTGGCTGGTTTCAATGTGGACTTCCGGAGGAGGTGGTTGCGGCTCTGGGCCAGGTCAGTTCTGTACTCCACCGGATTTCCGCTCGTTGTCCGGGGAGACTCACGACTGCCGGAGCGCTGCGTGATCATCGCCAACCACCAGAGCTTGCTGGATGTGCCCATCTACTTCAGCGTCTTCGAGAGAGGTGTGACTCATACGGCGGGTCAGAAGTGGATGAGGAATCCCCTGGTCCGATGGATACCCTACACGGGTGATTACATCATGGTGGCACCGGCCGGGACGGAGCAAGACTCCCAGGTCTTGCCGGTCTGGTCAGTCATCAAGCAGGCCGAGGAATGGCTCGATCGAGGTTACCCAGTTTTCTTCTCTCCCGAGGGCACCCGGAGTGCTGACTGCAGCCTTCAGGCATTCGGAAAGGGAGGGTTCTATCTGGCCATCCGGAAGAAGGTCCCGCTGATAGTCGTGACCCTCTTGAACGCCGGGGAGGTCCTTCCCAAGGGCAGCCTCTGGCCGCATCCGGCTCCTCTGGAAGTGGTGATCGACGAGGCGATCGATACGGCCAACTATGATCCGAATCAGACGGGCCAGCTGATGCAGCGAGTCAGAGAACTCATGCAGGGTCACCTGGATCGGCATGCCAGGCGGCAGAGCTCCTGAGGAGAGTACCTGCTCTCCTCAGACGATATGGCCGCCCGCTCCATTCATCCCCTTCGGCGTAGCTCAGGACATGCTTCGACAGGCTCAGGACGAACGGATCGGGAAAACTCGGCCATTCAGTCGTCCTGGATGCGGGCATCCATAGTAGGGCGAAGGGGTAGAAGCTTGTCCCAGCGTAAGATCACGAGAAAGCTGCACACGTGGGTCATGCCCAGTGGAGCTTGTCGATCTCGGTGCAGTGAAGTGAATCGGGTACTGTGGCGCACCCGGCGATTTCCTGGAAGTTGCTGGACCTGTTCGTCAGGAGAGAGACGACCTGGAATAGCTCCTGTTCCTCGTTGCTGTGGAAGTGCATGAGGTCTCTCAACTCGTCCAGGTTCCCCATTTCGGCTGAGGGCAGAGGAAGAGCCAGAGCCCTGGCCAGATTGAGCCGTCGCGCGGTCAACTCGGAGTAGAATGCTTGATAGGAGCTGGCCCGGTCGGGCCTCTTGAAACACCTGCCTACCAGCCAGGCTGCTGCCGTGGCCGAGAACACGGCCAGTACCACTCCGAGGGAGAAAATGGGGTCGATAAAGCCTCCTGCGTCTCCGATCAGGAAATAGCCAGGGCCGGCAGCTGAATCGACTCGGAAGGAGTAGTCCCGTATGGCCCGCATACTGCCAGGGACATAATCTGCCTGCCGGAGCAGGTTCTTCAGATAGGGGAGGCTGCGGCATTGCTCCAGGAAGAACTTCTCCATCTGTTGCCCTTGAACTCCCATGTCCTTGAGGCTCTCCAGGGGCAAGACGAGACCGACGCTGGTGCTGGAGCGCAGGGGGATGTGCCAGCTCCACCCGGTTCGGCCGATGGAGGAGACGAACGTGGACGGCCAGACCTGGCGCAAGTCCTCCACGGGGTGTATCTGTCCGCCCTCCGCCACGTATTGACCGCCGTTGAAGTATCCCCATATCGATGTGAACCTGAAGTCCGGATCGATCTGCCTCTGACTTCTGGCTCTGGCAATACAGGAGGCCTGTCCGCTGGCGTCGATCACGTAACGGGCCGACAGGGAGCCCGAGGTACCGTCGAGCAGGCTGCGGTAGGGGAGGTCGCCGCCGCTCTCGTCCAGCCGAGTCGGTGAGTCGACGACCACCTCTTCGAAGACTCGGGCTCCGGAGTTGCGGGCGTGATTCAGGAAGAGTTGATCGAACCGGTCTCTCTCGACGTGCATTCCGCTTCGAGTGAAGCCGAAGTCTCGAAAGCTCATCTGCCTGACATGGCCATCCCAGGCAACGGTTCCTCCCGACTTGCTGAGAAACTTCTCGCCCAGGATCGCCTCTGTGATCCCGATCCTGTCGGCGTATCTCCAGAAGTGGGGAATGACGCTCTCACCCACCACGTTGCGAGGGTGGCGGGCTTTCTCCAGGAGGACCACATCGTGGCCCTGCTGCGCCAGCAACGCCGCTGCCGAGCTACCGGCCGGGCCTCCGCCAATCACTGCCACGTCACAGTTTCTGGGGATCACGATGGCACGCCACCTTCATTGCCGGCGGCGGCATGTCTCCGGACCAGGCCGGCGATCCGGCCCGGAGTCTCGAAATTGGCCGGAATGAGCAGCCCGGAATCGAGGCATACATCGAACTCGTCTTCGATGAAGGAGATGAGCTGGATGAAACCCATGGAGTCCAGCAGTTCTCCAGCCAGCAAGTTCGTATCAGCCTCGATGACGATCTCGGGGCTGGCAGCCTCTTCCCGTATCCATTCCAGGATTCGATTCAGCGTCCGGTCCAGCTCCGATGTCATTTCGTGGAACCTCCGTCAGACTTGTCTTGACCGCCGGTCGACTCCCTCAGTCTCCCGCAGAGTGCCTCTCGATCAATCTTACCCGTTCCGGTGCGTGGAAGGGCATCAATCTGCAGGAAACTGGACGGAACAGCGTGGCGTGGAAGCCAATGGAGACAATGGCGGCGTAGGGCCCTGGTGTCGACTTCCGATCTGGTGACGACGAAGGCTACCAGTGTTTTCGAGGTCCCTTCTCCCGTGACCAGAGTCTTGCATTCCGAGACTCCCGGACAGGACGCCAGGACTCCGTCGACCTCCGACAGTTCGGTCCTGTGGCCCCGGATCTTCACCTGCTCGTCTCGCCGGCCCAGGAATCGCAAGTCGCCCTGTGAGTCCAGATACGCGAAGTCTCCGGTCCGGTAGCTGGCCGGATTGCCTCTGGAACGGCAGGCCTCGCTCTCCTCCCGCTTTCCCCAGTATCCCGGAGTGACGGCGACGCCCGCGACGACGATCTCTCCCTGCTCACCGGGTGGCACATTCTCACCCTTCTCGTTCAGCACCTCGACCTGCAGGTGCTCGCAGGGCTTGCCTATGGGGAGATCCCGTTCCTCCGGACCCGGGATGCCCGGGAGCCGATAACAGGTGCAGACGTTGGTCTCCGTGGGGCCGTAGAGATTCGCGAACTCCCGGTCCGGCAGAGCCTTCATGAGCTGTCTCAACGGGGGCAGGGGAAACACTTCCCCGGCGAACAGGACCAGCCGGAGAGACGACAGGTCTCTATCGCGGAGGGAACCTCGGTTGAGCAGTTGAATCAGGGCGGAGGGAACGGAGTACCAGACCGTGGCTTTCTCGTCGGCGATCAGCTGGGCCACATGGGCCGGAAACATGACGGCCGTCTCGTCCAGCAGCAAGGTCGACGCCCCGGCCCTGGCGGCGCCGAAGAGATCCAGGGTGGACAGATCGAAGTGGAATGGAGCATGGCTGACCAGCCGGTCCTGGTCGGTGAGATGAAACTCCCGAACCGCCCAGGCGAGGAAGCTCGTCACGTTCCTGTGGGTCAGGGTGACTCCCTTCGGGGCAGAGGTCGTCCCCGATGTGTAGAGGATCAGGGCCACATCGTCGGGTTCGACAGCGGCCGGCAGGTTCGCATGGGAGTCGATCTGGTCGAGTCCCGGGGAATCCTCTTCCGGAAAGACCAGGATCTGCGGCGAGTGTGCTGTCCCGTCGACAGAGGCCTCGGCGGTGGCCGCTTTCTCTGGAGGGGTGAGAATGGCTCGGGGCCCGGCGTCGGCGATCAACCGGGAGAGCCGCCGGGCCGGCCACCGGGCGTCAGCGGGAACGGCGATGGCTCCCAGCATCAGGAGCGCGTGGAGACTGGCGACGGTTGCGGGTCTCTTGGGGAGTGAGAGAACGACCCGGTCTTGGCGGCGAACTCCTCGCTCTCTCAGCCAGGCTGCGATTGCGAATGAGCGGGCTCTGAGGTTGCGGTAGGACCACCGGGTCGAACCATGGATGAGCGCCGGCCGGTCCAACTGCCCAGGCCGTGGCAGCAGAAGCGGGCCGTGTATGAGCTCCAGTGTCGACACGTCACTGCTTGCCCCCTCAACTTCGCTATTTCTTACTCGGGCGGAAAAGCAGCGTTGCCAGGAGAACCGCCATGCCGAGACCGACGAGGTAGTAGAGTTCGCGCCGGCTCTTCCGGAGCTCCACGTCAGCGACCTCCTCCACATCGGCCACGGCGGCCTTGGCAGCCACCTCACCTGCCTGATCGTATCCGACGATGTAAGGCAGGTAGCCCAGCTTGTCGGAGTCGGCCCAGGCCTTCTCGGCTATCTGCTTGTCTGTGGCACGATCGATGGTCAGGACCAACTTCTTCTGGATCGAGGCCTTCTGCAGAGCCTCGGTGAGCGCCGTTACCTCCGCCGGGGGCCGTATCTGATTCTCGTCGACGCAGGTGAGACCCTCACCGATGACGCCATCCACACTGGCAAGGATCGCCTCCTCCCCAAGGAGAGGTCCGTCGGAGAGCAGGAAGATCGAGAAGTTGGGTTTTCTCGCACGAATGTAAGTCCTCATGTCCGCCAGAAGCTTGGCCAGGGCCTGGACCTGACGGCCCGGGTCTTCGTCGTCGAGTTCGACGGGTCCCAGGACGACTCCGTCATATCCTGCCGCGGCGATCTTGTCCAGCTGAGCCCCCGGGGAGCCGAAGAGCACCTTGTGCCAGTCGGGATGGGAGTAGTCGACGAAGTACTCCACCGCGTCCTCCCCGGGGAACTGAGCCCGTTCGACCAGGAAAGGCGGATTGCCCAGCGTCCAGCCGGGCTGCCAGTAGGGAGCACCCTCCGTGGCCAGGGCGATGTACATGGCCGCGAAGACCAGCCGGCCATTGCCCTTCAGGCTCGTGACCTGATCGGCGGTGATGAGCTTCCCTGAAGCTTCGACGGGGTCCAAGACGATCAGCTCGTTGAGGCTGAACTTCATGGCTCCAACGAACTTGAACGCCTCCTGATCGAGATAGATCCAGTTCGAGATTCCATCCAGGGAGCCAGCGCCCCGTACGATCGACCCGGAACAGAGCAGAACCAGCAAGAGGCAGCAGAATCTCTTTCTCATGTTCATGGTCTCCATACCTCCCTCAGGGTGAACACTAGGGGGATATTAGCTTGAAGACCGATTCATAAGCAAGGTCAGGAATGCCCTGTCGAGGCTGCCTTGCCCTGGTTTGATGCATTGGCGGCAGATGGCGTGACATGGTACGTGGGGCAACGGGTGCATGTCACCCAGGGGCAACGTCTCTGTTGACAATGCGTCTTCTCGGTGCGACCCTGTTGGGCCGCCGTTCGTTCCCGGGATTGCCGGTAGTGATTCTCGTACCTGGCGGAAGCAAGATCTTTGCCGCTCCCGCGGCGCCGGGCCGAACCTGCCGGGACGCGAGAAACAACAGAACTGACTTGACGGACCGGCCATCAACAAGCAGGACTGAACCATGAAGAAAAGAAAGATCCTCCTGATTCATCCAGAGCACACCACCAGCTACTGGGGCTTTCAGTACTCCCTGCCGCTCTTCGGAAAGAAGGCGATGCATCCCCCACTGGGTCTCGTCACCGTCGCTGCCTTACTTCCGGAGGAATGGGATTTGCGTCTGGTGGACATGAACATCGAGAGTCTCTCCGACGAGGACATCCTCTGGAGCGACATGGTCTTCACCGGAGGCATGACCAGCCAGGCGACCTCACTCTTCGAGGTCCTGGACTGGTGCAAGGATCTGGACCGCCAGACAGTGATTGGAGGCCCCTTCGGGAGTGGCCAGCCGGAACGACTCCAGAATCGGGGCGACTACTACGTGCTGGACGAGGCGGAGATCACCTTCCCCAGGTTCCTCGCGGATCTAGAAGCCGGCAAGCCTCAGCGCATGTATCGCACGGAGGACAAGCCCGATGTGACCACCTCGCCGCTGCCTCGCTTCGATTTACTGAAGTTCGATGCCTACGGCGTGATGGATATCCAGTTCTCTCGAGGCTGTCCGTTCAACTGCGAGTTCTGCGACATCATCGCTCTCTACGGCCGAGTGCCTCGGGCCAAGTCAACGGATCAGACTCTGGCGGAGCTACAGTCACTCTACGACCTAGGTTACCGTGGCCCCCTGTTCATGGTGGACGACAACTTCATCGGAAACAAGAAGGCCGTCCGGGAACTCTTCGTCAAGCTCGTACCCTGGATGAAGGATCACGACTACCCCTTCTACCTCATCACCGAGGCTTCCCTGAATCTGGCGGAGGACGGCGCCCTGATGGACTCCATGAGGGAGGCCGGGTTCAAGCGGGTCTTCCTAGGCATCGAGACCCCCTCGCTGGAGGCGTTGAAGGAGACTCAGAAGCTTCAGAACATGCGGCGGGACATGGTCGACGCAGTCCACGACATCATCGACCACGGTCTGGAAGTCACGGCCGGTTTCATCGTCGGGTTCGACAACGACACGGAGGACATCTTCGACCGCCAGGTCGAGTTCATCAAGAAAGCTCAGATCCCTTGGGCCATGAGCGGCGTCCTGGCCGCACCTCCCTCCACCCAGCTCTGGGCGCGGCTTGAAAAGGAAGGACGGCTCCTGGGCTTCCATGCCGGGGACCAGTTCGGCCGG
>JAJFLN010000694.1 GCA_021772705.1 Candidatus Cloacimonadota bacterium
CCGCTTGAACACGACCAGCTTGCAGGTGCCTGTTCCTTTATTCAAGGCTCTTCTCAACGATGCATGGATGCCTCAGGGCTGAGCCCCACTACAACAAAATCCGTCTTATCTCACCGGCATTGTTGCTAAAGCTTGTCTAGATGTGGTCCCGCTCTACTCTCGTGTGGTCGATGAGTGAGAACCACTTTGCTAGCTTCGCAGTTTGCAACCCCATCGAAGGAAGTGTGCTCCGTGCCCCGTCACTGAAAGATATCATGCTCGGTGAAAGCAGAGAAATGGGCGACTTGATGAGTCGATGCAAGGCTATCGACGGAAGCCAGGAGGTCGTGGCCACTTCGTCCTCGAAGGCCGAGTGGATCGAGGAGGCTTGTAAGTACTGGCTGGAGTGACCTGGGTAGCTGGGGAAGTTGTTCGCGCCAAGGCTGCCAGTTTGGGATCCTCGGGGAGCTGTGCGGACATGGGGGCGATCTCGTGATCAAAGACGATGAGTTGATGGCCCGGCTTGGGTGTCACGGGTCGCTTTTTCCACATGAGTTGCGCCCCTGAAGGTCGAGGGCCAGGCATCGGTATCCGGGTCAACGCCAGACGGCCTACCTACCTTCTGTCCCCGATGGCCAGCAGCGACGAGAACGGAGTCACCGATAGTCTGTGGATCAGTTGCCTTCTGGGTACCATGTCCCTGGATGATCAGGTCTGTCGAATCGACCATGTTCCCATCATCCCCTCTGGAGCTGCCGCGCGTCGGAGTTGTCGCTCATAGTTGCCGTTCTCCTGGGCGCCGCTCGCCCAGAGCGAGAAACGATTCTGAGCACGTTGGTTGCCCCGCCACTCCGCTTGCACGAACTTACGATGAGGGAGTGGAAAACCAGATCTACAGCCCCGGCAACAAGCAACTCCGATAGTCCCCCTCGCCGATTCGCACCCAGTCCGTTCCGTCGATGCCTCGGACCCGGGGGCCGCCATCGGGAAACGCGCAGACCAGCTTCACCCACCGGTCCTGACGCTTCGCGGCCGTCCGGATCTCGTCCGTCGCCTCTCGCAAGTCCTGATCTCGGCTGAACAGAACCGCCACCTCGTACTCTTCCTGGTGGAACAACCGGACCATGTCGAGCGCAATCCTGACGTCGATGCCCTTCTCTTCACCTGCCAGGACTTGGACCATCTTCCCGTCGGCAAGCTGCACGGATCGGTTTCGATAGCGCAACGACCGGTAATACACCCGGATGCCCAGCCGCTGCATCTCCAGGAGCCGCCTTTGCCAGAAGTCGTGCCACTTCGGATTGCGAGACCGGTCGGGAAGTCCCGTGTAGAAGTAGGAGGCCGCCAGATCCCATCCTCGAGGCTCGCAGACCAACCGCCCGAGGGCGAGGACGTCGAATGCCGGTTCCCGGATGTCGAATGCGGCACGTGCGCCGTGAAAGAGGTTCTGTCCATCCACGAAGACGACTGCTCTCTTCCGCTCCGGCTCCTTGCGCATGCCCCCCCTCGGTCCTGGCCCCACCGGGAAAGAATAACCCCGTCCGGGCCTCCGGATCGCCAAACCGGAGACATGCTCCGAATCGAACCACCGC
Source organism: Candidatus Cloacimonadota bacterium (assembly GCA_021772705.1). GTDB lineage: Bacteria > Muiribacteriota > UBA6191 > JACPRK01 > JACPRK01 > OFTM100. The sequence goes on from JAJFLN010000694.1 coordinate 1,572, forward strand.
CGCCTGTCGGACGGGGAGTAAATTCACCTATAATGTAACTCGTAAAATCGAAAACGTCAAGTTCGATGACCGTTTCGCGCAGTATCCCGGCAAAGTCACAGGCGAACCGCATCAATACTGGATCGGGCCTTTCGACCCCTCATGATGGATACTGGGTTCTGCTTGACTTTGTCCGTCGCCCTGCGTTTCGCGTGGCGCCATCGCCCCGGTAACTCCCGGCGCTGTCATACAGGCCAGATTCCGCCTTAGGGGCCGCGCAGGAATAAATGCGCAGAAGTTGCGCCCAGATTTGTGGCAGATTCGGCTGGTTCGGGCGAGCGGGACCGGAGGCGTAGTGGGCTACGTCGAGGATTCCGCGACTGAGGAGCGGCCGAAGATGGCCTGAAGATGGGATGCGAAACTGCGTAGTTATTCTTGCGCGGTTCCTTAGCCGGATTCCACATCTTTCAGCACCTCCACCTCGTACAGTCCCATCCCGAAGGCGGTCGACTTGCCGACGTGGACCCATTGACCGGCTCGCAGCCACGAGACACAGACACCAGGGACGTTCTCGACCAGAACCTCTCCCAGCAGGCCCGAGAGCGGGACGCGGCGCCCCTGCCTGTTCGAACGGCGCTCCCAGGTGACCCAGTAAAGGTCGCCGTCGACGACACGAGCCTCCTTCGCCAGCCCAGTCAACCCCGGGGAATCGCCGAGACGGATTCCTCCCTGCAGCGCCAGCCCGGCCCAGGCTCCGGGCGGGGGAGGCTCCGAGTCGAATTGCAGGCGAGCCGGCGCAGGCGGTGTGGTCTCGTCCCAGGCGACTGGGCCGTCACCATGAAGAAGCGTCAGCGACTCCAGCCGCTGATGCAGGCGGGCGAGCAGCACCGGCAGGTCTACGGTCTCTACGGGCTGGCCCTGCGAGACGAGATGAGTCGGGGTCAAGTAGCGCAGGATCATGCGGTGCCGTCTGTCCTCCATTCCGGAGGAAAGCGCCGCGCCGGCCCGCAGGTCGACCACCCTCGGCGAGGTGAGAACCGTTCGAGAGCTGGGTTCGAACAGGGCAGTCTCCCTTCCAGAGAGCGAATCCGCCACGGAATGGACCCGGAAGCGAATCCTAGGATAACCGAGTCCGCCTTCGCCCACGGCCTCCAGTGTCGCGAGCAGGTCGGCGAAGTACCGGATTCCCCTTCCGAAGAGAGTCATCGTCAGGCCGATCCGGTCGCCAGGGGCGCACTGCACGCCTCCGTCGTCGAGGGAACAGATCACAAAAGGGTGCGGAGCATACTGACTACCGAGTCTTCCTCGCAGCTCCCTGGGAATCGGGGTCTCGAAGAAATAGGAGTAGACACACTGTCCCGGCCGGCGACACTCCTGTCGGCAAGGTCTCGGGAGAGGGCAGGCGACCCGCTTCAGGGCATGACCGAAAGCCCCTCGCAACATGGACCCCAGGAACTCGGGAAGCTCGCCGCAGCCCAGACACTCCAGAGTCACTCGCAACCGCGCCATGGCCAGTCGAGGGATGACGGGCCGGGAAGACCTCGCCTCGGTCAGAGCGGTTGTCGCGGACTCGGTCTCCAGTTCCTCGGAGAACCGAGTCCTTGTTGGCCGCGAATTCGCGCTATTCGAGGATCTTCTCATGCGGTATCAGCATCCCCAGGGGATAGTCGGGATCGTGACTCGAGGAAATCACGTAGCTCGCCATCTTCGGATCGAACACCCCCACGGCGCCGTAAAGGTGACAGAGGCCATGGGCCAGGACCACCATCACAGGAAGACTGGCCGGGCCGTAGATGAGAGCGAGCTTGCCGCCTGCCAGCTTCAATTCCTCCAGGCCATTGCTGGCATCTCGAACGATGCGATCGTTCGTGGCCTCCTCGCCGAATGTGACGTCCAGGTGGGTGCTCTCCTGGTTCCCAAGCCTTCGCGTGCTCGAAACGATGCTGTAGGTCGTGCCCATGTCGCCTCCTCGCTCCTGCTTGCAGAGGACCCCTATCTCCTCCGCGAGTTTCAGTATTGTCGGCCGGGAGGACACATCCTCCCCCCGTTCCAGCCGGTGCACCGTTCCTCGCAGAACACCTTCTGCATCCGGAACTGGCACCGTGTCGCACCGGCCATGATAGTCGGATCGGATCTCGGCAAGGATCTCCACCTCGATCGAAGCGAACATCGCCCGCCACTCCTCGAGGTCGTCCGGATTCGCCGCGAGCAGGATCGCATGACTAGCAGTCCGGCAGATTCGGTCGTTGTACTTGAGCTTGCCGCCTACGTCGACGAAGGTGAGAGGCAGGCACGCGCCGCAATGGGCCACCTCTTTCTCCAGCCGGGCCACGTAGTCCCCGGTAAACGTCCCCTTGTAGGCGCGTCTCGCTTCCTCCGCCAGCTCCGGGTCGGCCCGCACCGATTCCTGATATCGGGCCCACTCGCCATCGGGCGCGGCGGACCGGAAGTATGGGTAGACCCGCAGTCTGAATAAGTCGAGCATAGCCCCCATCAATCCCTCCCGCAGGCAGGACTTGCCTGAGTGGGGCGGACCAGCCAAGACGATAACCGGCCCCCGTCTCCCATTGGCGAAGGCCGACACATTTCCGGTCGAAGCTACGGCTCCATCCCCCTTACCGGTCTTTACCACTTCCGTACACCCCCTCGGCCGTATCTACTCACAAGTACGGTAACTGCCGGCAGAACCGGTCCAGGGCGGTCCGTGACGGCTGTTCCGAGACCTCATCGTACCAGATCCGGAGCGGTAGATTCTCGGCCCGATGGAGCCACCGAAATCGGGACGGCGCCGGACGGCGCTCCCGGACCTCGGATCGCGTTAAAGTGGTTGCCGGAAGGGAGTCGATCTGGACCCCTTCCCTGACGGATCCGGTCGTGGCTCATGGAGCCTCGGACGGGCGGCCCTCAGGCTGCCCGGATCGGTTTCGTTACTGAGCCGTTTGTTGCACCTCCTGCTGTCCTCTCGATTCGGTTCTCGACTTCGTCCTGGGACTAACGGTGACAGATCCGGAATTGTCCGGATCCGGAAGAGAAAGTGATCTGCGCCGCGCCCAGAAGCTGATCCCGGTGACGGAGACGCACTCGATAAGATCCCTGCAATGGAACGGGCTCCCGTCGATACTCAACGTGGTGCGCGGGGCAGCTACTCTCAAGCGAGTGAAACTCGAGAACGGCCCGCAATAGCGCGCCCTCCAGGCTTCGGTATCGGGTTGCTCCACAACACGGACACGGAGGAGTCGACAGTTCAACGGCGGCCATCGGAATGCCGCCCTCCGTCGAGGCGTAGGCAATCCAGGGGGCATCGCCGTTGCGAATCGTGGCGAAGGAAGGCGCCCCGAAGCGGGTGAACTCGATCGTGCGCGGACCGGACAGGCGACGAACAAGGCTCCGCCGGAGTGCGACCTGGAGCAACCCTCGGGGGTGCAGCAGAGACCTTCGAGCCGACTCCAGAACCAGCTCGGCGGGAGTTCCTCCGGTTCCTCGAGACGCACCTGACCGGCGGCCCCGGCCATCCCGGCTCAGAACAACGGACCGGTCCGGCTACGCGGTCCGAGGAGGGGACGGAGCGGACTCGCCAAGCAGGCGCCGCCCTCGCCGGGGATCTCACCTTCGAGGAGCTGGCCCGCATCACCGGCGGTCTCAGGCTGATCGATATCGAGATGCTCTACAGAGAAGCTTCGGCGACGGGCCGCCCCATCGAGCGAAGTGACGTTCGAGAGCTGAAGCGGCGCACCATCTCGGGACTCTGCAGCGGACTGGTCGACGTGGTCGAACCCCGCTCGGGATTCGACGCCGTGGCCGGGGCGGTCCACGCGAAGGACTACTTCCGCCATTTCCAGACCCTCTGGAAGGCCGGCGCCCGTAACGTTCCCCAGGCGATTCTGCTCGCCGGAGTCCCCGGATGCGGCAAGAGCCACATCGTCCAGGCCCTGGCGCACGAACTGCAATGTCCCATGCTGGTCATGCGCGGCATCCGGGAGGCCTGGGTCGGGGCCTCGGAGCGAAACCTGGAGCGGGCCCTCTGGGTGACTGAGAACCTGGCACCATGCGTACTCTGGACCGACGAGATCGATCAGGCCATGGGGCAGCGCGGGACCGGTCCATCCGGGGACTCCGGGACCTCGGAGCGCATGCTCGCCAGGATGTTCGAGTTCTTCGGCTCCATGCGCCACCGAGGCCGGATTCTCTGGATCGCCACGACGAACCGGCCGGACCTGCTCGACCCTGCGTTGATGGACCGGTTCCAGATGACCCTGCCGTTCTTGCCGCCGACCCTGCCGGAACGGGTGGAACTGCTGCCGATGCTGGCGGGACAAGTCGGACGGCAGCTCGATACGGACGTCCGGTGCGAGGAACTCGCCCGCCATCCAGCCATGGAGGGCTTGACGGTGCGGGCCCTCCAGGAGATTGTCGCCTCCGCCGGATTCAGGGCCGACGCGGATCGGGATGGATCGTCCGTCTCGATTGGTCCGGAGCATCTGGAAGAGAGCATTCAGGACTACATGCCCTCCTTCGATCCGGTCCACCATGAGTTGATGGCACTCGAG
>JAJFLN010000695.1 GCA_021772705.1 Candidatus Cloacimonadota bacterium
GCCTGCCCGACGACTTCGAGTACCAGGCCACCCTGGCCCTGACGGGTTCGGGAAGCCTGACGGGCCTTGACCCGGTGGCCGATGACGACGGCGACGGCCTGTCCAACGCCCAGGAGTTCGCCCAGGGAACGAACCCGTCCCTGGCGGACACCGACGACGACGGGGTCAACGATGGCAGCGAGGTTCAGAACGGGACGGATCCCCGCACCGCCAGCGACAACCGGCCCACGGCTCGAGCGACGGTGAAGAAGCCCGTCGTCAAGCCGAGCACGATCTCACTGAACGGCTCGACCAGTTCGGATCCCCGAGGCCGGTCCCTGACCTTCCGCTGGTCACGGCTACTGGCGCCGGGTGGACTACCGTCGGGCTCCTTCCAGCGCACGTCAAATCGACCGGTGGCGGTGGCGGACCTGAGACAGGCCGGCGACTACCTCTTCTCTCTCGCCGTTGCCAATGGCTCGGCATTCCGGACGACCCCGACAAGCATCGTTTCAATCCGGGTCGCTGACGTGAAGCCCACACCCCGGGCTGACGGACAGGTCTTGCTGACCCTGGCCAATGGCATCGCCAGAGTCCAGCTCGACGGAGGCCGCTCATTCGACGCCAATGGTGACCAGCTCAGCTACGAGTGGACCATGACCCGGAACCCGGGCCTGGGCGGACAGTTCGTGTCCGGCGACCTGACCGCGGCGCCCACCTTTGAGGCGCGACAGCCCGGTGCCTATCAGGCCACTCTGACCGTTCGCAGTCAGACCACCAGCCCCCTCTCCACATCCGGTAGCCGGACGGCCACGACTGCGGTACGGATTCTGGTCAACAGTCCCACGGTCCGGCTGCCCGTCGCCTCCGCGGGCATCGACCAGGAGGTCGTGGTCAACGGCAGCTCCGTGGACCTGCTGGTGCAGCTCTTCGGGCGAGACAGCGTCGATCCCGATCGGCCCACGGCAGACTCCGAGCGGCCTACCCTGGGCTTCACCTGGCGCCAGATCTCTGGTCCTCGCATCGCGGCGGCCGACCGGTTCCCCGACAGCCGCGGGACCAGCGAAGGCGCAGCCTATCGAGGCGTGGATCCAACGGTTCGCCTCCGAGCTGTCGGCGAGTACGTCTTCGGCCTCATCGTTCGCAAGCGCTTCTCAGCTGATGCATTCGGCCCCGAAGGCGCGGAGGCGACAGTCAAGGTCCGGATCATCCGGATCGATCCCAACGTCAACCGGCCTCCCACTGCCTTCGCCGGCTTCGACAGGAGCATCTCCAACTTCGACGCCGACGATCCGCCGGTTATCGAGTTAAACGGCAGCGGCTCCAGGGACCCGGAACAGTCGACGGCTTCCCTTGGCTTTGCCTGGACTCAGGTCAGAGACAATCCGGATGATCCCACTCCCGATGCAGAGCTGTCGGACAGCACGGCAGAGAGACCCGAGTTCATCCCCACGGGTCCCGGAAGCTACATGTTCCAGCTCGTGGTGACCGACAACCAGGGTCTGTCCAGCCTGCCTTCCCTGATCAACATCCAGGTAACCTCGCCGCAGATCACGGCGCCCCCGGCCATCAGCCAGGCTCGCGCCCTCAGATCCGATGGCTCGGTCATCACCTTCAGCCAGCCCTTTGGTCTCACCACCGGTACGGCCTCGACGACGGTCACCCTGGAGGCCGAGGCTGAAACATCGGGAGGCACCCTGGTCTACCGGTGGCGCCAGCGCCGCGACGTCTCCACGGCAGCCACGGTGGAGATCAACGGGGCCAGCACGGCCAGGCCCACCTTCCAGCCGCGCACATCGGGACTCTTCGTCTTCGAGCTGCTGGTTCACAACGGTGAGCAGTCCACGGTCCGACGGGTGGACGTGCCCGTCGACGACCTGCGGCCCGGTCGAAACGCCGGTATCACTCCGGTGTTGAACTTGTCCAACCAGACCGTCAACGTCTCTGATGGGGCCTCGACCATTCGCCTGGACGCCTCGTCCTCCTTCGACCGGGATGGCTTGCTGGCCGGCAGACTCGCAGGGCAGCTCACCTACCTGTGGCGGCAGCTCTCAGGCCCCTCCAGGTTGGAGTTCGATCGAACTCTCTCGATCCTGAACCTGACTCTGCCGGCAGGACTGCTCGGCGAGTACGTGTTCCAGATCGTCATGGATGATGGCCAGGACATCGTCACCCAGAATGTTTCCTTCGAGGCCACCTCCTCGGCGGCGACTGGGGGCGGCACTACAGGAGGCGGCACCACCGGCGGCGGTACGACTGGCGGCGGCTCCACGGGTGGTACCGTAGCAGGCGTCATTGATGCCAGCGCTGGCGGCGGAGGAGGAGGCTGTGCCTTGATGGCGGCCGGGACGGCTGCATCATGGCCCGATCTGCTCCTGCTCTTCGCACCGCTCCTGGGACTGTCGCGGCGGAGACGGAACCGGCGAGCTCGCCCGGAGTTAGCGGCTACTCGTTAGATCCGGAGCCCGGTTCTTTGAGACCCCTGCCGTTGGACCCGCCACGAGGTTGATCGGCAGCGGACGCATCGGTGGACCAGGAGAGCGCCGCCGCTTCGGGATCCGCCTCGTCGAGACAGGGAGGCCGATAGGGAGAGACAATCTTCCCGCTTCGCCTGGCCGACTTCTCGTTTGCGGCGATCTTGGTGCACTCCGAGTAGTTGCGGCAGTTGGAGCAGCAGTGTTTAGGGAGGCCGAGCTCTCCCCGGCGCCAGTTGATCTCGCAGTTCTGAAAGTGCTGACAGCGCCAGCAGCAAGTCCAGCCGAGATTCAGATCGTGCCGCTGTTTGATGTCCTCGATGAGAAGGATGAGTTGAACCGTGTTCTCCTTCTTATTGGGATGTTCCATCAGTTCATTGAACTGGGAGATTTCGTCTTCCGTGCCGTAGCAGTTGGCGATGAAGACTTCTTCGGCGTAGAACGGTGTGTACTTGCTCATGAGCGGCCTCTAGGGCCCTGTGGGAATCGTCAGGCTCCGTCAAGGGCGGGAACGGCGGCCCCCCGTTTTGAATGCAGTGGTCATGAAACTAGACGGAGTGGCAGCTCGCGTCAACCGCAGGGGCGACGAAAGTCTCCGATCTATCAGTTATCCGGCGAGAGTCCCAGGCCGACTTCCTCCGTGGAGCCCGCCTCCGTCTCCTGAGGCAGGCTCGACTGATCGAGCTTCTCCCGAAGGACCTCCTTGACGAAGCCGGGCAGAGAGAGGATACGTGAAAGCCGGTGCGGCTCCATCAGAACCCGGTAGAGCCACTCCAGACCGGTGGTCCGGAAAGCTCTGGGAGCCCGGAGGGCTGTTCCGGCCATCACATCCAGGGTCCCGCCGACACCTATCATCAGGGAGCAGTGAAGCTTGCCGACATTCTCGGCGATCCAGAATTCTTGCTTCGGTACGCCCATGGCGACCAGGAGGATCTCGGGCTGCAGGCGATTGATCTCATTGCGGATTTCCTGTTCCTCTTCGGGAGCGAAGTAGCCGTGACGAGCTCCGACGATCTGCAGGGCCGGGTGACGCTTCTGGAGGCCCTCGACGGCTAGGGGAAGCACCTCGGGCTTGGCCCCGAGGAAGTAGACTTTCCAGCCTCTGCGCTCGGCCATGGAGGCGAGGCGATCCACCAGCTCCACTCCGGGAATTCTCTCGAGCACCGGGTTCTCGTAGAGGACGTCGGCGGCCCAGACGACCCCGGCGCCATCCTGAACCCGGAGATCGGCTCCCTGGACGATTTTCCGGTAGGCCGGGTCCTGTCTCGTACGGAGCAGGGACAAGGCATCGGGAGTGACCAGGTAGGCCGGCTTCCCGGCGGAGATCAGCTTCTCGACGCTGTCGACGGCATCGTCGAACCGGTGACAAGGAAAGGAGATGCCCAGGATGTCGAGGGGTTCATCGGGAGCCACCTGACGTCGACGCCGTTTCTCGGGCAACAGGACCATTCCGGCCACCTTCCAGAACAACACGGCGCTGGCCAGGCTGAGACCGACCGCCCAGCCCCAGCTGCTGGCAAAGAGACAGGAGAAGACAATCAGGTTCCCTAGCAGACAGAGGAGCATCACCAGAACCAGGACGCTATCGAGTGAGAGGTTCCAGCGGAAGGCCCACCGCTCTCGATCTCCGTTCCGGCAGGCCAGGTTGGGCTGCAGATAGCTCTTGATGAGGATGTAGGTGAAGAACATGACCGGCGTGACGAGCAACAGCAACGGCGTGGCCAGGGAGATGAGTGCGATTCGCTTGGTGGTACTCACCACGGGCAAGACAGCCAGGGACATGGCCCAGAGAGAAGCGGCGATGGAATCGGTCTTCCCGTCGTCTCGTCTCTGGCCATGCAGCCAGAGCGTGGTCGTCGTGGCCGCCAGGACCACGGCCAGAACCAGAGCATCGGGACCGATGCCGCTGTCGTGAATCATGATGGCCGCCAGGAGGGCGTAGGAGAGGAGGGACAGGATTCCCCGGCAGAGACCAGGCACGGCCCGGGCGACACCGAGAAGGTC
>JAJFLN010000696.1 GCA_021772705.1 Candidatus Cloacimonadota bacterium
GAACGCGACTTCCGTGACCCCCACTTTCAGCCCCGATCTGGCCGGGGACTACATCCTGAACCTGGTGGTCAGTGATGGCAGCCTCACGTCGACCCCAGCCACGGTTCGCACCTCGGCGGCCATCAACTTCGCCCCCGTTGCCATCGCCGAGGGAAACCCCAACGCCGATCCGTTCCTGGCGGGCAAGACCGCCCCGGGGAGCAACGCGATCATCCTATCGGCGGCGAAGTCCACCGACCGGGATGACGTGATGACCTACACCTGGGCCCTGGAGGGAACCCCTCCAGGCAGCACCAAGTCCACATCGGATCTGACGGCGAACAACAGCAACGCCGCGGTCAGCACGAACATGACCCCGGACCAGAATGGAATCTACAGCTACAGCCTGATCGCCAAGGACGGCCTGGACGAATCGCCTAAGGCCTTCGCCACGGTTGAGGTGCAGACCAACTTCAGCCCCACCGCCGACGCGGGGCCCGACAAGGGTGGCATCAAGGATCAGGGACTGGTCCTGGACGGAGCGGACTCCCGGGACTTCGAGGACTCCCCCATTCCGACCTATGCCTGGACCGTGACCCAGAAGCCGGCGAACTCGACAGCCACCTTCAATGACGCCACCCTAGCGAATCCGACATTCACGGGCAACACAGTGGGAAGCTACACCCTACAGTTACAGGTCACTGACAGCGGGACCGCCACGAACACGGATCAGATGGTCGTCAAGTTGAAGGACGCCACGAACCAGGCCCCCGTCGCCGCCGCCGGTGCGGCTCAGACCGTGAATATCGGCGACACGGTCACCCTGACGGGAACGGGAAATGACGTCAACGCCGATCCTCTCTCCTACACCTGGAGCCTGATCCAGAAGCCCCCTGGCAGCACCCTGAACAGCTCCAGCCTGAAGCCCGATGAGAAGGAACAGAAGCCGACCTTCGTACCTGACAGGGCCGGCAACTACACCTTCTCTCTGGTGGTCAATGACGGCATCGCCGACAGCGCCAACACGGCGCAGGTGGTCATCACGGTCAACAACGAGGCTCCCACGGCCAACGCCGGTCCGGACCAGACGGGCTTCAACCTCTTCGTGTCCCCTCCGGCTCAGGTGGTGGGCCTGGACGGCACGGCCAGTTCGGACCCGGAAGGGCAGGAGCTCACCTACACCTGGTCCTTTGCCGGGGTGCCGACTGGCAGCGGTCTCACGACGACCGATATCAAGCCCAGCGGAACGGCCCAGTCCGCCATCGCCACCTTCACGCCCGACATCAAGGGGACCTACACGATTCAGCTCGTGGTGAATGACGGCGTGAACAGCAGCACACCCGATACGGTCCTGATCAACGTGGCCAACTCGACCCCCATAGCCACGGCGGCGACACCGATCACGACCAAGATCGGCAACACGGTGATCGTCACCTCATCGGCCAGCGACCCCGACACGGCGGATACTTTAACGTTCCGATGGGCCGTCCTGGGCAGGCCTCCCGGCAGCGCCATCGACGACACCCGCCTCTCGGCCAACAACACCCCCGCCGCGTCCTTGACGAGCTTCATCCCCGACCTGGCGGGCATCTACCAGCTCCGGGTCACGGTCAGCGACGGCACGCTCCTGTCGGCTCCAGTGGACGTACAGATCCAGGTGGTCAACACCCCCCCGAACGCCGTGGCCACAGCGACGCCAAACCCGGCTCTGGCCCTGCAACAGGTGCAACTCGACGGCTCGGCCTCCAATGACGACGAGACCACCAACGTGGATAACTTGACCTTCAACTGGTTTTTCATTCAGGTCCCCCCGTCGAGTTCCATCTCCAATGCCAATCTGTCCGGCGCCTCGACGAAGACGCCCCTGTTCACACCAGACCGGAAAGGCACCTATCGGGTGGGGCTGATCGTCGGGGACGGCTTCTTGTCGTCCACGACAGCCACCGTCGATGTCCTGGTCATCAACACCCGGCCCACGGCCGACGCGGGGCCGGATCAGAACCAGAGATTCGGGGCCACAATCCAGCTTGACGGGCGGGGCAGTCTGGACCCCAATGCGGAGGACACCCTGCTCTACACCTGGACCGGAGTGAGCACCCCGGCTGCGGACCCGGTCACGACGGGACGATTCAATCCCAACGGCACCACCCAGTCATCGCGACCCTTCTTCACGCCCCGGGCAGCCGGCGACTACACCCTGGGACTGACCGTGAATGACGGAACAGAGAGCAGCACGGTGGACACGGTGAAGATCACCGTCACCAACGGCGCTCCCAGCGTCGACGCCGGGCCCGACGCGACGGCCCCGATACGAAACCCCTTCCGCTTGAATGGTCTCGGATCGTCGGACCCGGACGGTAACCCACTGATCTACAGCTGGTCCTTTGCCTCCATCCCCCCCGTAGCGGGCAGCACCCTCACGGCGGCGTCCATCGTGCCGAACAACTCCACCACGGCGGCCCGCCCATTCTTCACTCCCGACGGGGCAGGCATCTACATTCTGAGACTGACGGTCGACGACGGGCTCCAGTCCGCGGGTCCCGACGAGGTGCGGATCACGGTGTCGAACACGGCGCCCACGGCCAACGCTGGGCCGGACCAGCTCACGGCGAAGCAGGGGACAGCGATCCAGCTCGACGCCTCGGGATCGACAGACACCGAGACGCCGGGTCAGCTGATCTATTCTTGGACCTTCAGCAGCCGACCGGCGGGCAGCGCAGTGGTTCCATCGTCTCTCTCGCCCACAGCGAGTGACGTGAGCCCCACGTTCCTGGCGGACCGGCGCGGGGACTATCTGGTCCAGCTCAACGTATCGGACAGCTTGCTATCCAGCAACGACACCGTGCTGATCCGGGTGATCAACTCCAGCCCGGTCTCCAACGCCGGCAG
>JAJFLN010000697.1 GCA_021772705.1 Candidatus Cloacimonadota bacterium
ACTGAGCCACGGTGGGCAACTCTCCGGGGAAGCTCGATTCCACCAACTGGACACTCAGGTCGTGCGTAGTGAAGTTGCTTCCTCCAATTTCGATCCACTGTTCCTGCAAGATGGCTGTGACCGCTCCGCCGCCTTCTGGACGAAGGCTAAGGACCTGAGGCGACGCTCCACCTACGTCAAAGTCCGCACTGGCGTACTGTCCGGAAACCCAGCCGTATTCCTGATTGAAAATGCTCGGAAGTCCAATCCTATACCACGGTATCCCGTCGACAATGCGGACATCCCCTTCCGCGACATACTTCTGATCGTCCCATACATGAACGTTTGCCACGCCGTCACGCGATTTAACTTCGCCGAACGTCACGCTGGGGCCAGACCTCAACTTGACCCCATGTTCGCCCGAGTCGACAATCGTGAGTATGCGAGGTTCGGCAATGTTGGCGAGCTTCGAACCATCAATCCATCCCGACATGGGACCGCCTGCGTTCGGCACGGCAATCCGAAACCATCCATTTGCCTTCGCGTCAGCAACGACAGCCGTGCCCGGCCTACCTTCGCACAGAAGCGCATAGGCTCTTCCCGGACCGGAGTGGATGTTTACAGACGATGCAACGTTTATCTGCTTCGCCACTGCCGCAATAGACGGTTCAGCAAATGTCCGAACGAGCTTGGCGGGATCGACATTCCCGTAGCCGTCGGGAACATCGCTGAAATACGCGGCTCCGAACTTCTGATGTCGTTCCCAATCCCAAATGAACTTTGCCGCAACATGCAAATGCGGGCCGGTCACCTTGCCGCTCATCCCCATTACTCCGAGCTGAGCTCCCTTGTCGACTCTACCCAAGAGTGACTCGGGAGGCTTCTCGACCATGTGGCCATATATAGTGAACAGGCAGTTTCCATGATCGACCACGCAACCATTGCCGTATCCGCCGCTACTTGATTCGTCAAAAACCTTGACGACATGGCCTGCACCGACTGCCCGGATCGTCGTATCGCTGCTCACCATGTCGATGCCTGAGTGGTACTTCTTTGGGAAAAACTTCGGGACTTTGTTGTAGCTGGCATGATCAGCCGTGGGCGTATGGTTTACGAGCGGCCACGCAAACGACAGATCCGGCAACACAGCCTGACCAAACGTCTCCGCAACCACCACACTGGCTACGCTCGAGTCTGTTGTGCTTTCGCCGTTCAGCGCTCGAACTGTGTATGAGTACGATCGACCGGGAGCAATACCAGCCTCGTCGTCATAACTTCTGGCGGCGCCTCCGAGCGCTGAACCGACAGGCGTCCCATCTCTGAAGACGCGATAGGCCGTAGCGTTCCCGGACTCGGTCCATCCAATACGAATGGCCGGGCGTCTGGTCACGGTATCCGCGCAGAGCACACGCATGGTGTCGATCGAGAATGCGCCGGGCTTGTTGACCAACAAGCCCCGCGGGGTAACGCGGAAGATACTCTCGATGTCGCTGCCCAGCGAGTCGACGAGGGTCGCCACCGGGCCCGTCAATCCGGCAATAATTGCGGCCTTCACTGTCAGTGCCTTCACGACCAATCCAGCCTTTTTTGGAAGCAGAGCACAGGCGGCGGTTCCCGCGACACCCTTAGCGAGTTCCTCAAAGACCTCTTTGCCCGCGACCGTGGCGGTTCGCAGCAGCAAATCCAGCACGCCCTCCGGAGTGTCATTCGCGAACTCCCGTCGGGCAGCCTCGACGGTCTCAAACGTTCCGGATATCTTGAACGCCTTGTCGCGGATCAGTTCGATGATGGACGGACCCACTCTCGTACAGCCTGTAGGGATGTACTCGGCCGCAGCTGCGACCGGCGCCACGACCTGGTAGAGAAGGCCCTCCAGACCGGCTTGTAGCGCCCGCCGCACCGACGCCCACTTCTTTGACCAGCCCTTCGTGCCCAGACCGTAAAGTGCAATGTTGTATCGCTGATTGCTCTCGATGCCGGGAAGGATGATCGCCAGACGCGATTCCAGCAAGTGCCCGTCGCCTCCGGCCAACTCGCGCACGCTTCCCAACAGGTCGACGTCGTTGTGGAACAAGACTCCTTTCGAGACCCACGCACCCTGCTCTCCGAGGCTGTTCACCGGCGCTGCATACACGTACAGCAACCTCAATCCCAAGTTCTCCAGGATGATCTCGTCTTGAACAATGCCCTTGGAAACCCTGATATGGTTCTGCTCCGCAGGTTCTATCCGGACGCCGAGTCCAGCAGCAAGGGATTGCTGTGGGATCTTTCTCGATGGCCTCCACTGGCTGACTTTCTCTTTCTTGGCGATTGCCTGTGCGTTGAGAATGGCACGCACCGCGGCAGTGTATGCGTCATGCACATCCTCTCGTGAAAGCGGATTGTCGAAATCACTTCCAACTCGATAGGCGTTCGCCAGCACCCGCTCGAACTCGAGGACCACGGGCAAAGAAGCCAGGAGAGCGCTCACGCTTTCGAAGGTCGTGGAACCGCCACTGTTGATGAAGGGAGCCAGCAACAGCAACGCTCTTGCCGTAGAGCCAGCGTCAAGGCTGATCACACGATTTCCGGGCTCGGAGACGGCAAGAAACTGAGGGGTGCTGCTGGATGGAGTGCTGGAACCGCTCCAGACGAGCGAATGCCGTTGCACATTCACCGACACCGGAGAGCTGCTACCCACGGAAACTACGGTCTCCGCGGCCGGGGCGAGCACCGTAAACGTCTCGGCCGCCGCGTCCAGAGCCTCGGATGGGCCAAGGAAAACGGAGGCGGTTCCGGCAAGCGTCCGGGGGAGCGAAACCCGAGAAGCCTTCGGCAGCACTGCCAGGCACGCCTCGTTCCCGAACATGCTTACTCGCGGAAGCTGCTCGTCCTGCCAAAATGTTTGGAGGTTCGAGCCGTTCTCTCCTCGGCGGGCAAGGACAATGACCGACGCTCCGATATCGGCGAACAAAGCCTTCAGCTCATAAGAATTAACCGCCGTAGCCGGCACATAAACTACATTTACTCCTCGTCCGAGATGCTTACTGTAGGGGGCCGTCGTGCCTGGCCCCGGATCTCCCGTAATCGCAACATCGACGGGCTCGATGACGGATACGATGAAGGCGTCACCACGGGCTAGAGGTTGATCTGGCGTCAGCCCGGGAATAAATGGTTCATATCTGGCAATGTCGTTGACAACGGACGTCTTGACAAGATACTTGAAGCCATATCTTCCGCAGAGCTGTCCCAGCGTGTACGGAGGTGCTGTCGGTTGCACAGCCAAACCGAACAGGTTCAGGCCTGTGCCGAGCCTTTGAGTATCCGTGCGGATCGTTCCGAACCGATCGATTGCCCTTATGGTCACAACGTCCGAGGATGTT